>DASYBP010000761.1:0-17918 GCA_036500715.1 Rhodopila sp. | reverse complement strand
CCTGCAACGCGGTTGGCGGGCCCAGATCGTCATTCCGCCGCACCGTCAGGCCCATGAGCCGCTGGCCAGGGGTTGCCGTGGCCATGCCCAGCAGCGAGAAGAAACTGTAACAGAACGGCACGAACGGCAGGATGCTCATGGCGCCAAAGCCCAGGCCGAACGTCAGGAGCCCGAACAAGACGAGCATCCACCACAGCACCCAGGTCAGCAGGGCGATCAGACAAAGGTCGATGAGCCACGCTACGCAGCGCCGCGAGATCACGCCACCGGTCAGGAAATCGTCGTCCGGATAGAAGCTGCCGAAGCTCATGGTGCCGATCTCAAGGTGCCCATCTCCAAAGTGCCCATCTCAAGGTATAAGCCGCAGAGTCCCGCTGACGCTGGCCGCCGCCGGCCCGAGTGTTATCGTAGCACCGTCGCGCCAACGAAGAACAAAATCTCTCGCATGGCTGCTGAATGGGTTTCCGGATTGTCCCGGCGTGACCATGAACAGGCTGCGGTCCAAGTCCGCCAGATCATAAACGCCACGATAGGACGCGCCATGCACCGACTGTAGTGAAGCGTTCGTTCCGCCACGATCGAGGGTATTGTCGTCGCCGGGGCTCGGCACGCTGATCGTGGTGAATGACCCCAGAACAGGAACGTTCCGCAGCACCGGGTGCGCGAAGATCGCCTGATGGGCCTGGCCCCATCGCCACGCCGCCGGATCGTCACCGAAACGCGCACCGAGGTCGCGCAGAGTGTCGGTCAGTGAATCCCGCAGTATCGGCCGGCAATCGCCATCGCACCAATGGGCCCCGGCCGGCGACAGCACGGACGCCACGAAGTCCGAGACCGGAGCGCCGACGCCCGTCGTCAGGCCGGCGTGGCGGAGCACGTCGCGGTAGAACGCATCCATCCAGGCGTTGAAGATCAGCGGGGCGGGCGCATCCATCACCGCCGATCCATCCCAGTCGCGCAACAGGTCGAGCGCCTTCGCCGCATTGCCGGCAGCCCCCTGAACGCCCAGCAATGTGGGCAGCACCTGTCTGGCGAAGTTGTCGACCGTATCGAGTTGCATCGCCGCGAACTCCGCTGTCGTATGCCGATCGGAACGGCTCAGCATGTCGCGGATGCGGTTCGCCCGCCATGCATCGAAGGTGTCGCGGCCCATAAATACCGGGAAGTTTGGGGCCCACACCGGCTCATTCGCGTTGACCAGCCGCCCACTGGCCGGCGAGACAATGTGCGGCAGTTGCTCGCCCTCGGCCCAGCCGATCCAGTCATGCGATCCGTCGCCCGGAACGGGTGCCGATCCGTCTCCCGCTTTCCGGACCGGCACCCGGCCGGTCACGAACAATCCTATCGTCTTCGGGTCCGCCACCAACAGGTTCTGCACCGGCGAACTGATCGCCGCTGCCGCCGCCCGGGCCTCCGGAACCGAGTCCGCGCGGTCCAGTGCCATCAGCCCCGCCGCCGCCGTGTCGTTGTTCTGCAGGTTGCCCATGGCTACCGCCAGGATAGGAGCGTTGGGCAGGCTGGGACCATCGGGACGGTCCAGATCGCTGATCACTGGTCCGTGGCGGGTCTCGCGCACCGTCAGAATCGTATCGGCCTGGCCGCGGACCTTGATCCGTTCTTCCCGAATCACGAACGGCTTCGGGCCCTCTGGAGTCTGGTATTCGCCGGGACCGGCGGGTGCTTCGATGAAAATGTCCTGTACATCCGCACCGGTCGTGGTAAAGGTCCAAGCGATTTTTTCGTTACGCCCCAGCACGAGGAAAGGCACTCCGGGGGCGGTGGCGCCGGCGAGCACGTGGCCCGGGACGTCGATCCTCGCGAGGTACCAAATTCCAGGAAAGCCGAAAGCCAGGTGCGGGTCGCCGGCCAGCAGCGGCGCACCGGTTGCTGTGTGGCTGCCATCCACTGCCCACTCGTTCGACGCGCTGGGCGGCAGCGTGTGAGGTTCAGGGAAGCCGGGCAAAGTGGCTTCCAATCGCGCGGCCGCCGCGGCCAACCGCGTAGCCGGCGTGATCATAGCGTTCGGCCCCGGCGCGGGGGGGTGGGCCGGCCAAAGCTGCTCGAGAGTTGCCGCTGGCACGCGGCCGGCCAGCGACTGGCGCGCGAGTTCCTCCCGCCAGTTCATCGACAGCCACAGCCCCATCGTTTTCGCCCAGAGCAGACTGTCGGCTGCCGTCCACCTTTCTGGGGCGCCCAGCAGCAGAAATTCCGGCGCGGCGAAGCGACCCTTCAAATCGATCCATGCGTTCACCCCGCGCGCGTAGGCTTCCAGTATCGCCTTGGTTTCCGTCGGCAGGGTGGACAAGTCGGCGATCGCGTGTTGCCGCAGACCCAGCGTACGCATCATCCGGTCGATCGACAGGGTCGACGGCCCGGCGATTTCCGACAGCCGTCCGGAAGCCGCCCGCCGCATCAGCTCGAGCTGGAACATGCGGTCGCGCGCATGCAGGAAACCCACGGCTGAGGCGGCATCGCTGTCTGTTTGGGCCCGAATGCGCGGCACCCAGTCAGCATCGTAGGTTACGTCGACCGGAGCTGACAGACCGGGGATCGACGCGGTTTGCCGCGTTCCTGGGATCGTCAGCCACAGCGCACCCACGGTGAGAGCCGCCAGCAGCAGGATGATGGTGCCGAGTGCCGCCAGCAGGCGTGCGAAGCCGCGTAGCAAGGGGGTCATGGCGCCAAGGTGATCAGATGATCGGACATTGAGAAGACATGAAAATTGCGAAATCCCACGACGGCACCCAAAAGCTGTGGATACCCGAACGATTTTGACATATGCCGAAAGTTTTAAGCTTGCGGGGCGCACCGTACGCCATAAGATTGCGGCTTGCGCCGCGGCATGGAAACGTCCGTTCTAAAAAAGAAATCATGAAGCCGCCTAACTCAGACTCACCCGTCCTGCTGGATGCGATCGATCGCCGGATCCTCACCGCCCTGCAAGAAGACGGTCGCATGACCAATGTCGATCTGTCCAAGCGGGCGGGGATCTCGGCTCCGCCCTGTCTGCGCCGCGTTCGTGCGCTGGAGGAGGCAGGTGTGATCCGCGGCTACCACGCCGACACCGATCCCCAGATGCTTGGCTGGGAAATCACTTTCTTTGCTATCGTCGGCCTGGAGAGCCAGAAGGAGGTCGTGCTCTCGGCGTTCGAGCAACTGGTCGGGGCGTGGGCTGAGGTGCGTGAATGCCACATGATTCGCGGCGGCGGCGATTTTCTGTTGAAATTGGTGGCACGCGATACGGCACATGAGAACCAGTTGACGCAGAGACTGACCGGCCTGCCCACCGTGAGCCGCGTGCAGACGCTGCAAACGATCCGAACCAGCCGGAGCCTTGCCGGGGTGCCATTCTAGCCAAGGCATGTGTGGGCTGGATGGTCGCGGGACGTGGTTGCCGATGTTCATGGAGGCCCGATGACCAGCTTTGACATCGCGGTGATCGGTGGCGGTATGGCGGGGGCCGCCGCTGCCGCGTTTCTCTGTGTTCATCGGCGCGTCGTGCTGGTTGAGGCGGAGGAGGCGGCCGGCTACCACACGACCGGGCGTTCGGCGGCGATCTGGATACAGAACTATGGTCCACCGGATGTTCGGGCACTGACGCGAATGTCCCGCGCATTCTACGTGACGCCGCCTGCCGGTTTCGCCGACGTCGCGCTGGCCCGCCACCGGGCGGTTCTGATGCTGGCGTCAGCAGCGCAGGAGCGGGATCTGCAGGACGTGCTGACGGATGGCCACGGCATCCATCGCATCAGCGTGCAGGAGGCAAAGCGGTTGGTCCCGGCGCTGCGGCCCGGCTATCTTGCTGGCGCGGCGCTGGAGGAAGACGCCTTCGATCTGGATGTGGCGGCGATTCACCAGGGCTTTCTCCGCCAGCTTCGGCTCAACGGCGGCGTCCTCGCCTTACGCGCTCGCGCGGGGCGGATCGAACAACGGGGAGGCACCTGGGATATCGAAACCACGTCCGGGGACGTTCTTTGCGCGCCGGTTGTTGTGAACGCTGCCGGCGCCTGGGGCGACGAGGTGGGCGCCATCGCCGGCGCCGCTCCGCTGGGTCTGCAACCCCGCCGGCGGACCGCGGCGGTCATCGACCCCGCGCCGTTCGATGTCTCGGACTGGCCGATGATCATCGACGTGGCGGAGGCATGGTATGCCAGGCCGGAAGCCCGTACTCGCCTGATGGTTTCACCCGCCGACGCGACCCCCACCCACCCGCACGACGTGCAGGCGGAGGAAGTCGATGTCGCCATCGGCATCGATCGCATGCAGCAGGCGCTCGACATTGGGGTGCGGCGGGTCGAGCACAGTTGGGCCGGTCTGCGGACGTTCACACCTGACGGCAGCCTGGCGTTCGGCTGGGATCCGCTTGTCGCGGGGTTCTTCCGGTGCGTCGGGCAGGGCGGCTACGGCATTCAGACGGCCCCGGCGGCCGGGCGACTTGTTGCCGACTTGGTGCTTGGGCGCGATCCGGACGTGGCCGCTTCGGTGCTGGCGGCCATCGCGCCCGGGCGGTTTGCTGGATGACCGCACGATAATGTGAACGTTCCGCTCGGGATCCGACCGCTTATGATCGGTAGGCCGTCGTTGGCGGCCGCCGCGAGGCAGCACGCCGACGATGTTGGAGGTACTGATGCGGTTGCGTTGGATGACCGCCCTTACGCTTGTGACGTTGGGGGATTGCTCCTGGTTGAGCGAGACGCAGCAATTCAGTGTGTAATTCCCGCCCTATTCATCTGACGTTGACGCACAGGCGGCCGAGACAATTCATGGTGCCGCGTCGTTCGCCAAGGCGCATCCGTTGCAGGCTGCCACCGTGACCGGCTTCTCGGGTCCGCCCGATCCAAAACTTGACGTGCAGGGCTTGTCGGCCAAGCGGGCTGACAGCGTGACGCAGATGCTGATTGCCGACGGAGTGGAACGGTACCGCATCACGACGGCCGCAAATTGTGTCACCGATCCGAAAACCTTGCCGGCTGTGGCGGTCCGGCGCGCCGACGTCAACGTTGGCCAGTAGATAATAGTATTTGTAAGAAATAAACAGCACGGAGGCGAGCCTTGTCGGAGATTCTGCTGATCGAAGAGCCAGTGCCTGGTATCCGGCGGCTGACGATGAACCGTCCGGAAAAGCGCAATGCGCTGAACAACGCCCTGCGCGGCGCCATCCTGACGGCGCTGCAGCAGGCGGATGCCGACCCGACGGTGAAAGTCTCGATTCTTCGGGGGGCCGGGCCGTCGTTCTGCTCCGGGTACGATTTGGCGGCGAACAACGCCGTGGATCAGCCTTATTACTCGGCGGGCGGCGCCGGCCAGTGGGCGCGCCATGTGGTGGAGGGATGGTTCAAGATCTGGGACCTCGCCAAGCCGGTCATCGCCCAGGTGCATGGCTACTGCCTGGCGGGTGGCAGCGAGCTGGCGACCTGTTGCGACCTGGTTTACGTCGCCAGTGACGCCAAGATCGGCTACCCGCCAACGCGGCTCATGAGTCCGCCCGACAATCAATTTCATCCCTGGTTGCTGGGCATGCGCACGGCGATGGAAATGTTTCTGACCGGTGACGCCATCTCGGGCGATGAAGCCGCCGCCAAGGGTTTCGCCAATCGGGCCTTCCCGGCGGAGCGACTGGAAGCCGAAGTACTGGCGCTGGCGCAGCGGATCGCCCTGGTGCCAACCGAACTGGCGCAGATCAACAAGCGCAGCGTGCATCGGGCGATGGAGATCATGGGCATGCGGGCGGCGATTCGCGCCGGCACCGAGCTTCAGGCGCTGGCATTCACGACCGAATCCAGCCTTGCCTACCGTGCCGGCTTCAAGCGCGATGGGGGCAGCGTGCGGGAGCAGCTGTCGAAGCGTGACGCGCCGTTTCAGGACTATCGCGAAAGCGAGTGACCGATCGCCGGGCGCCGGCCATTGCGGTGGTGGGAGTCCGATCGTACCCGATATGGGAAATTCGCAGGTCGTGGTCACGCGCTGTGTCGCCGGAGTAGACCCGATAGAACTTCGCGCGGCCGTTATATGGTGCGCCTGGACCTTGGTCGCCCCCTGTCCGGCTGATAGGGGGCGGCGGTGGTGACGATCGTCACTTTCGCCTGGCTCAGCGGCTTGCCCAATGGCGTGAACGGCGCGGCGAGGTAGTGCGCCCAGCGATACGGCGTGGTGTAGCCGATCGCGGCGTAGTAAGCGCGGGTTCGCTGCATATAGGGGATCGGCGCATCATGATCGGGGGAAATCGAGCATGGCCTCGAGAGTCTGTTCCATTGGTTGCTCCCTGTTTCGGGTGAGTCCTGGCATGACAGTCCGCCACGCCGCAAGCGCGGTGGGTTTGACGCCGGACCATCGCCCGTATAACGAGCCGGCGCAGGAATAAGGGAGCCGTCCATGGACCTGAACTTCACGCCCGAGGAAATCGCCTTCCGCGACGAAGCGCGGCATTTCTTCCGCACCGCCATACCGGAATCGATCCGCGCCAAGGTTGCCGAAGGGGAGGGGCTCACCCGCGACGACATGATCACCGCCCAGCGCATCCTCAATGCGCGGGGCTGGGCTACGGTGAACTGGCCGGTGGACTGGGGCGGGCAGGACTGGACGCCGATCCAGGTCTATCTCTACCAGGACGAGATGCAGCAGGCGCACTGCCCGGCGCCGATCGCGTTCAATGTCTCGATGGTGGGTCCGGTTATCGCCCAGTTCGGCAGTCAGGCGACCAAAGAACGGTTCCTGGCTGCCACCGCCAATGTAGACATATTCTGGTGCCAGGGTTTCTCCGAACCGGGGTCCGGCTCCGACCTGGCCTCGTTGCGTACCAAGGCCGAGAGGAAGGGCGACAAGTACATTATCAACGGCCAGAAGACCTGGACCACACTGGCGCAATACGCCGACTGGATTTTCTGTCTATGCCGCACCGATCCGACCGCCAAGGCGCAGGAAGGGATTTCGTTCATTCTGGTCGACCTGAAGACCCCCGGTATCACGATCCGGCCCATCGTTACGATCGACGGCGGCCACGAAGTCAACGAGGTGTTCTTCGACGACGTCGAAGTCCCGGTTGAGAACCTGGTTGGTCAGGAAAACAAGGGTTGGGACTACGCTAAATTCCTTCTTGGCAACGAGCGGACCGGCATCGCCCGTGTTGGCGCCTCGAAAGCCAAGATCGCCCGCATCAAGGAGCTGGCGTCGCTGGAATTCGTCGGCGAGCGTCCGTTGATGGAAACCCCGCGCTTCCAGGAAAAGCTGGCCGCGGTCGAGGTTGAACTGAAGGCCCTGGAGATGACCCAGCTTCGGGTTGTGTCGGACGAACGCAAGCTGGAAAAGGGACGCCAGAATCCGGCCTCGTCGATCCTGAAGCTGAAGGGGTCGGTCATCCAGCAGCAACTGACCGAGCTGCTGATGGAAGTCGTCGGGCCGTACGCGATGCCCTATCAGCGCGACTTCGAGGGTAACAACGAACCTATCATTGGTCCGGACTACGCCAGCGAAGCGGCCCCGATGTATTTCAACTATCGCAAGGTCTCGATCTATGGCGGATCGAATGAGATCCAACGCAATATTATCGCCAAAGCAATACTGGGGCTGTAGGCCGCCTACGCGAAACCAAGCGCGTAGTGTTGGTGTGGCGGCTACGCGAAAAACCAAGCGCGTAGGGTTGGCGTGGCGGCTACGCGAAAACGAAGAGGTAATCATGGATTTCGATCTCTCCGAAGACCAGCGCCTGCTGAAGGACAGCGTGGACCGACTGGTCGCCGACCAGTACCAGTTTGAGCAGCGCAAGAAATACATGCGTGAACCGGCCGGCTACAGCGCGGCGATGTGGGAGCAGATCACCGAGATGGGCCTGCTTGGTCTCCCATTCGAGGAGACGCTCGGTGGCTTCGGTGGCGGCGCGGTGGAAACCGCCATCGTCATGGATGCGTTCGGCCGCGGCCTGGTGCTGGAGCCTTATTTCTCCACGGTCATTCTCGGTGGCGGTCTGCTGCGGCGGGCCGCCTCGGCCTCCGTGCTGGGTGCGCTGGCGCCAAAAGTTGCTGCCGGCAAGCTGAAGCTGGCATTTGCGCACGTGGAACGGCACTCCCGATATGATCTGGCGGATGTCTCGACGACAGCCAGAATGGATGGCGGTTCCTATCTGCTGGATGGTGCGAAGAGCGTCGTGATCCATGGCGACACGGCCGACAAGATCTTCGTCACGGCCCGCCTGTCTGGCGACCGCCGTAGCCGTGCGGGGATCGGTCTGTTCCTGATTGATGCCGCCACTCCAGGGGTCGCGCGGCGAGGCTATCCGACGCAGGACGGCCAGCGCGCCGCTGAACTGACGCTGACCGGCGTTCGGGCCAGTGCGGATGATCTGATCCACGACAACGCCTTGCCGCTGGTTGAGCACGTGGTGGACGAAGCCATCGCCGCGCTATGCGCCGAGGCCGTCGGCGCAATGCAGGCGATGCAGGATCTGACGCTGGAGTACTTGAAGACTCGCAAGCAGTTCGGTCGCCCCATCGGGTCGTTCCAGGTGCTGCAGCACCGTTCCGTAGACATGTTGGTCGCCGTGGAGCAGGCCCGCAGCATGGCCATGTTCGCCGCCGTCATGGCGGCCGAGGAGAACCCGGTCGAGCGCCGCAAAGCCATCTCGGCCGCCAAGGTGCAAATCGGCCGCTCGGGGCGTCACGTCGGGCAGGAAGCGATCCAGCTTCACGGCGGCATCGGCATGACGAACGAGTACGCGGTCGGTCACTACTTCAAGCGCGTGACGATGATCGACCAGCTTTACGGGGATGCCGATACCCATCTGAGCTATCTGGGTGCCCACGGCGGCCTGTTCGGCAAGGCAGCTTGAGTGCGACGCCAACGCGGGCTGTCCTGCTCGACCTGGACGGCACGCTGGCGGACTCCCGTCCGGGCATCGAGGCTTGCTTCCGCTTTATGCTCACAGAACTTGGGCATGATCCGGCGGTGGTCGGCGATGTCACCTGGGCTGTCGGGCCGCCGATCGCCGTTTCGGTCCGGGCGTTGCTGGAGAAGTACGGCGACGACCGCGTCGATCGCGGACTGTCGACCTACCGCGCCCGTTACTCCACCGTGGGGCTGTATGAGTGCAGCGCGTTCCCTGGAATCGAGGAGATGCTGCGTGCGCTGACCAAGGCCGGTCGACTGCTGTGCGTTGCGACATCGAAACGACTTGACTTCGCGGAACGCGTCGTCGACTATCTGGGATTCCGCCAATACCTGCCCAGAGTCTATGGCGCGCTGCCCGGCGGCGGCCTGGACGCCAAGAAGGATTTGCTGGCCGAGATCCTGCACGTCGAAAGCTACTCCCCTGCGCGAACCACAATGGTCGGCGACCGCCTGCACGACATCCACGCCGCTCAGGCTAACGCGCTGCGGTCCATCGGCGTCCTGTGGGGATACGGCGGGCAGGCCGAATTGCAGCAGGCCGGGGCGGATGTCCTTGTCGCGTCCCCGGCCGACATCGTCGATCAAGTGTAGCGGGCCACGCGTCAGTCGGCGCGCGAAGCCGCCGCCTGGGGTTAGGTCCGAACCAAGGTGGGCTTCGCCCACGATCCGGTCGGGGTCCTGCCGGATCGCACGATGTTCCGGGCGGAGAGGCGCGCAAGGTGGCCGGACAACCGGCGCGAGACGAAGCCCGCGCCGTAGGCGAAACGCATCATCGGCCCGAAGCTATTGGCCGCCGCCGTGCCGACGAAATGCAGACCGGGAACCGACGTCTCGAACCAGCGCGACAAGCGTGGCGTGTGGTTCACGGAGTCCAGCCGATCGAGCAGGTCGGGCCCGAGGAACGCCAGTCGACGCAGGTCCACTTTGTAGCCGGTCCCGGCGATCACATGATCGGCCGCTATAACCTGCTTCGCACCATCGCGAAGGTCGAGTTCGAGCCGCACACGGCCGGCCACCGCGTCGGCGCGGGAGATCAGCGCGCCCGTTATCGTGGGGACCAAGCCATCGACCTGCGACTGCAGTGTCCAGCCCGGCGCCGCCGGCAGGTGCTTTTGCACGACCATGACGCGGAATGCCTCTGGCATGGCATGAAACACCATCGGCATCGCGCAGCACGCCCATGACCGCCAGCCAGTGCCCAGCCCCGATTCCGGTTCCTTGATCTTCTCCCACGTTGTCCGCTCGGCGGGCGGTCCGCAAAAGGCAATCTTGGGGCGTCGCACGACCATCGTCACCTTGGCACCAACCCGCAGCAGCAGCGGTGCCAGATTGACCGCCGACGCACCACCGCCGATGACCACCACTTCTTGCCCGGTGAATTGATCGACCTTCACGTGCATGGCGCTGTGGGATGCCAGGCCGGACGGTAGCGCCGCCAGCTTGGGAGGCATGTACTCATAGGCGCGGATTCCGGCGGCAACGACCACCCGGCGGGTCCGCGCGATGCCGCCATCCTGCAAATGAAGATCAAAGCCATCGTCGGCGGGTTTCACGTCGGTCACCAACCGATCCTCCAGCCGCGGCACATAGCGCTGCTGGAACGCGACTCCATAAGCGATGAAGGTCTCCAGCGGGATGGGAAACCCGACATCCCTGTATGGCAAACCACGATCGGCACAGAAGCGGGACAGTGTCATCTCGCCTGCCGGATCAAATAGGTTCGAGGCGTTGCCTTCCGACTTCAGTACCATTCCCTCGGGCATGGATGTGCGCCAGGTGTCCATGGCGTTGCCAAAAATACGGAAATCCACTCCGTGCCCGGCTAGATGAGCGGCCAGCGAAAGCCCGTAGGGCCCCGCGCCGATAATCGCGACATCGACGATCTCAGACATGATACCCGCTATGTTAGGAACTATTGTAATATCGGAAGTACTTCGGATGCCGGCAACACACTTCACGGAGAGGAGGTCGTTCGAGAGAGCCACGGCCGAGAGAGGCTGACCCGACCGGCACAGCAACAGCCGGTGCGCCGCGCCTCCACAATTGAGTGCCCGTGGGCAAAACCACAGCCAGCGCCGTTCTGTAACAGCGGACCTTCTTGATACGCCAATAAACTCTGTGTGGTGACTGGACACGCCATTGTCCGCGAAACCGTCAGCGCGGGGGCATCCTCAATGCGCCATCGAGACGGATCACTTCGCCGTTCAGGAACCGGTTGCGGACGATGTGCTCAACCAGTTCGGCGTACTCGGACGGACGCCCTAGCCGCGAGGGAAACGGGATTCCGGCGGCGAGGGTTGCCTGCAGGTCCGGCGGCAACCCGTCGACCATCGGCGTGTGGAACAGACCCGGCGCAATCGTCACCACGCGCACACCGACGCGCGCGAGTTCCCGTGCGGCCGGCAATGTCATCCCCACGACGCCGGCCTTGGAGGCGGCGTATGCGGGCTGCCCGACCTGGCCCTCATAGGCCGCAATCGACGCGGTGTTGACGATCACCCCGCGTTCGCCTTCATCCAGCGGTTCCGTCACAGACATCTGGGCCGCGGCAAGGCGCAGCATGTTGAAGCTGCCGATCAAATTGACGCGGACGACCCGCTCGAACGCTTCCAGCGCCAGCGGCCCGTCGCGTCCGACGATCCGGCCAGCCGTGCCGATCCCGGCACAATTGATCAGGATGCGCACCGGCCCGTGCGCCCCGCGAGCCGCCGCGAACGCTGCTTCTCCGGACGCCGCGTCAGCCACGTCGCAGCGCACACCGATGCCGCCGATCGCGGTGGCCTGCGCCTCGGCCGCCGCCTGGTTGATGTCGGCCACGGCAACCTTGCAGCCCAGAGCCGCCAGGTGCGCTGCTGTCGCCGCGCCCAGTCCTGAACCGCCACCCGTCACCAACGCTGCCAGACCTTCGATCTGCATCATTCACGCTCCTTCGAGATCTCGCACAAACCACCCGGCGCGAACGCGCGCAAGTCTGTCTTGACCCCCGCCTGCGCCCGCCTGACAACCGGCACAATAAGCAACGGAGGGACGCTCATGACCACCGCCACATCCTATGCGCAAGCGTATGGCGACTGGATGGCAGATCCCTTGGCGTACTGGGCGGCCGAGGCCGAGGCGCTGACCTGGACCAAGCCCTGGGAGAAGGTGTTCGACACGTCGCTGGGGGCGTTCGGCCAGTGGTTCGCTGGCGGGATGCTGAACACCTGCTACAACTGCCTTGACCGTCATGTGGAAACCGGACGGGGTGATCAGCCGGCGCTGATCTATGACAGCGCGATGACGGGCAGCGTGAAAACCTTCACCTACCGGGATCTGTTGAACCGCACCGAGAAGCTGGCGGGAGCGCTGTCGGCGCTTGGCGTGACCCGGGGCGACCGCGTCGTCATTTACATGCCGATGGTTCCCGAGGCCGCCATCTCCATGCTGGCCGTGGCCCGTCTGGGCGCGATCCACTCCGTGGTGTTTGGTGGTTTTGCAGCGGCGGAATTGGCAGTGCGCATTGCCGACGCAAAGCCCAGGGTGATCGTTTCGGCGTCCTGTGGCCTGGAGCCAGGCAGGGTAGTCGAATACAAACCCCTGCTGGACGCCGCTATCGCGCTTTCGCCGCACAAACCCGAAGCCTGCCTGATCCTGCAGCGGCCCCAGGCCGACGCACCGCTGACCACGGGACGCGACCACGATTTCGACACAGCCGTGGCGGCCGCCGTTCCGCACGGCTGCGTCCCAGTACTGGCGACCGATCCTCTGTATGTGCTCTATACGTCCGGGACCACCGGCAAGCCCAAGGGCGTGGTCCGCGACAACGGCGGGCATGGGGTGGCGCTGTGGAACTCCATGAAGATGATCTACGGTCTGGACGCGGGCGATATCTGGTGGACCGCATCCGACGTCGGCTGGGTCGTTGGCCACAGCTATATCGTCTACGGGCCGCTGCTGCGCGGCTGCACGTCCGTGATGTATGAGGGAAAGCCTGTTGGCACGCCCGACGCCGGCGCCTTTTGGCGGGTGATTTCTCAGCACAAGGTGAAGGTCCTGTTCACCGCGCCCACGGCCATGCGCGCCATCAAACAGCAGGATCCCGAGGGGGTATTGACCCGCGGATATGACCTGTCGAGCCTCGAAGCGCTGTTCCTGGCCGGCGAGCGCTGCGACCCGCCCACCGCCATCTGGGCGAATGAGTTGCTGGGGAAACCGGTAGTCGATCACTGGTGGCAGACTGAAACCGGCTGGGCGATCACCGCGGGGTTCCGCCAGTTCGGGCTGTTCCCGTTCAAGCCCGGCAGCGGCGGACGGCCGTGCCCCGGCTACGACCTGCACGCGCTGGACGACAGCGGACACCCGTTGCCACCGGGCAGGACAGGTAATCTGTCGGTGCGCCTGCCGTTACCCCCTGGCGTGGGTCCGACGCTGTGGCAGAACGACGAAGGCTATCGGATGTCTTACCTGTCTGACTTCCCCGGGTGGTATCGCACCGGCGACGCCGGCGTGGTGGACACGGACGGCGACGTTTGGGTCATGGGTCGCACCGACGACATCATCAACGTCGCCGGGCATCGTTTGTCGACGGGATCGATGGAGGAAGTTCTTGCGTCCCACAAGGACGTGGCCGAGTGCGCGGTTGTTGGGGCCAAAGACGAAATCAAGGGTCAGGCGCCGATCGGCCTGGTGGTGCTGAAGACCGGCGTCAACCGCCCGGAGGCCGAGGTCGCGTCCGAACTGGTTGCGCTGGTCCGTGAACGCATCGGCCCTGTCGCCGCCTTCAAGGATGCTCGCGTGGTCGCGCGCTTGCCGAAGACACGCTCGGGGAAGATCCTGCGGGCGACGATCCGGAAGATCGCCGACGGCGAGACCGCGGCAGTACCGCCGACAATCGAGGATGCGACGGCACTGGATGAGCTTCGTCGCGTGTTCGCGACCTAGGGACCGCACCTGCTGGCCGGGAGCCAGCAGGTCACGGTTGGAACTTACGGGAACAAGCGCTCTCCGGTCTCTGCATCCTCGACGAAGATGGCACTGACCGGACAGTTCTCGGCAGCCTCGAGGATCTTCTCGGCGCTGTCGCCCTCGGGATTGACGACCTCCGACTGGCGGTTGTCATTGAGGCGGAACGTCTTTACGGCGATCGTCTCGCACATCGCGTTCCCGACACAGGCCTGGTGGTCTACCCAGACGCGCAGCTTGCGGGTCACCGGTTCTCTCCTAGTGCCACGTGACGGGCAGGGATTTCAGCGACCGGAAGGTAATACTCGGTTGATACTCCAGTTCCTCGGTCGTCGATCGCAGGTCGGGAAACCGCTCCGCCAGCGCCTTGAACACCTCCTGGCCTTCCACCCGAGCCAAGGTCGCGCCCAGGCAGTGATGGGTTCCCGATCCGAAGGCGACATGCTGGTTGGGATGGCGGGTGATGTCGAATGTGGTCGGATCGGCGAACGCTTCGGGATCCCGATTGGCGGACGAAATGAACCAGCGGATCCGATCATCCTTGCGCAACACTTTCCCCCGCATCTCCACGTCCTGCGACGCAATCCGCTGGATCGACTTCACGGGTGAGTCGTAGCGCAGGCATTCCTCGGTCGCCGGCTTGGCTAGGCCGGCCGGGTCTTGCTTGAGCAATGCCCACTGATCCGGATGGCGGATCAGCGCTAGGGCGCCATTGCAGATCAGGTTGATGGTCGTTTCGTGACCGGCCAGCAGCAGCAGCGACGTGTTGACCAGCACCTCGTGACGGGTGAATACGCCTTTCTTCTCGCCACTCGCCAATACCGAGATAAAGTCGTCGCCGGGCCTGGCCATGCGCTCGTCTACCAGCGGGGAGACGTATTCGATCATTCCCCGCATGCCTTCGGTGAGCGGCTTCATTCGATCATACTCACCGCGGCCGATGTACAGCAGCTTTTCCGCCAGCTGCCGGACGTAGCCGCGTTCGGACGGCGGCACGCCCATCATCTGTGCGATCACCATAACCGGCAGCGGGGTCGCCACATCCCGCATGACATCCATCTCACCCCTTTCCTCCGCCGCGTCGAGAAGGTCCTTCACCGCGTCCTGAACGAACGGGCGCCAGGCTTCCATCTGCTTTGGCGTGAAGTAGCTGTGCATCACCCGCCGCATCTCCAGATGCTCCGGCCGATCGTGCTGGATGAACTGATCCGCCTGGTAGTTCTTTACGTACTCGTAGAGGCCCAGATCAGACTCGTCGATCGCCGGATAGGCCGGACGCGGGTCATTTTTGAATACGGCGGAAGAGAACAGCTCGTGATGCCGTGTCAGCCAAACCAGATCGTCATGGCGGGTCACAGCCCACAGCTCATACATCTCGTTCCAATGTATCGGGTCTTCGTGCCGCAGTCGGCCGTAATAGCTATAGGGATCTGCGATGACCTCGGCGGTAAACATGTCACTCGGGATCGGGGTCGCCATTGTCGTTACCTCCTGCATACATCTTGTCCTTAACGCGGCCCGTTGACGAAGGCTGTAATGCGGCAAGTCATGCGGGCGATCTCGCCCGGTCCGATTTGTTTGCGGCGAAGCCGGCCTTATTGGGGGCGGGCGCATGCCCCTGGCACACCGTCGCGTCGAGGCGCACATGCTCTCGCCGCCACGAGAGAACGTCAACTGCACGCTTGTTGAACGCTAGGCATCGTCACCCAGACTTGTCAAACCGGGGGCGCTGGACCGCGATTGGGCCGCACCAGGACGTCCGTGCCGATATCGGCCGGCTGTCGACGGTCAGTGGTCGGTAAGTAAAGGATAATATCGATCCCATCGCCGGAAGCTCCGATCGGATCGGGTGCAATGGCCAGACATTGCTTATCAGCATCGGTAATCCACGAATAGCTTTAGACGTATTCTTCGGCCCTTGTCCGCGCTATGCTATCCAGGCTGTCCGGCCTGAGGCATAGGCGAGTGTTTGCGAGCATGCCGCATAAGGTGTCGGGACACGATAAAAAACAGGAGGATATTCTATGGAACTCGGGATCGTTCAAATCATGGCAGCCTTCGGCTTACAGGGCGTCAGCGATCAACAGGTTTACGACGAGGAGGTGCGGCAAGCGGTGCTTGCCGACGAGCTTGGCTATGATCACGTTTGGGTCGTCGAGCACCACTTCGAGGATTATTCGTTCTGCCCAGACAACTTCGTCTATCTCGCCCATATCGCGGCGCGCACCAAGCGGATCCAGCTTGCCACCGGCGCCGTCATCCTGCCCTGGAACATCCAGCCGCTACGCGTTGCCGAGAAAGCGGCTTTGCTGGACACGCTGTCCGGCGGCCGCCTGATCCTTGGCCTCGGTCGCGGCCTGTCGCGCCGCGAGTTCGGCCAGTTCGGCGTCGCCATGGACGAGTCCCGCGATCGCTTCGATGAAATGGCACCGATGATCCTGGAAGCGCTCGAGACCGGCGTCATGGAGGAGCATCATGGGCGCTACTTTGACCAGCCCCGTGCGCCGCTGCGGCCCAGACCGTTCAAAAGCTTCCGCGACCGCACCACCCAGGTCGCGATGAGCAGTGATTCGGTGCAAGTAGCCGCCAAGCTTGGCGCGCAGATGATGTCGTTCCTCTACAAGCCCGACGAAGTGCACAAGGCGGAGTTTGATACCTACCGCGCGGCGTTCACCCAGCAGCACGGCAAGGCACCGAGGGCGCCTCTGCTGGCGCTCATGACCGTGTGCGATAGCGACGCCGCGCGGGCTCGCGAGAACGCGGAGAAGTATTGCGCGATGTATTTCCACTCCGTCATGCATCATTACGAGATGATGGGCGAGCACTATGCGAAGACCAAGGGCTACGCGGAATACGGTGTCGGCGCCGAGGCGATGCGTGCGCTTGGCCTAGAAGAGATGGTTCGCGGCTACGTGGATCAGCAACTCTGGGGCACACCGGAGCAGATACTGCGCAAGCTTGAGGCGCGCCGCGCCGTGATGGGCGACATCGGCTGCCTGTGCGCCTTCCGCTTCGGCGGCAGTCCCTTTGAGGTCAGCGAGCGCAGCATGCGCCTGTTCGCATCCGAGGTCCTGCCGGTGGCCAGGGCCTGGCAGGCTCCGACCGAGCAACGCCAGGCCGCGGAATAATATCGGTCGCCTCGGGCCACCTGCGCCGTCAACTGGCGGCGCAGGTTTTGCGGCGTTACGACCGAGCGTAGCGGCGGAGCTGGGCCGGATCGAGCGTGACGCCCAGGCCGGACCCGTTCGGCACCTGGATGTGGAAATCCTGGAACCTCAGCGGCTCCGCTACCAGGTCGCCTTGCAAGATCTGGGGGCCGAAATGCTCGCAGCCCCAACTTAGCGCTTCCAGTCCGGCGAAGACCTGCAGATGCGCGGCGGCCCCGATTGAACTTTCTAGCAGGCAGCCGCCGTAAAGTCCTACCCCGGCCGCGCGCGCCACCGCGGCTACGTCGCGCGTCGCGAGCAGACCGCCGTGTTTGACCAGTTTCAAGGAAACAACGTCAGCCGCGCCGGCGCGAACCACCTCGAGCATATCGTGCGTCGAGAACACGCACTCATCGGCCATTAGAGGCACGGGAGAGCGGGTGCGCAGTCGCGCCATGCCCGCGATATTCCACGCTGGAAGCGGTTGTTCGACCAAGGTGACGCCAATCTCGGCAAGCGAAGGCAGGCAGCGCAGCGCGGTCGTTTCGTCCCAGGCCTGGTTGGCATCGACGATCAGCGTCGCTCGTCCTTCGAGTGCGCTCGCCAGACGGCGCAGCCGCGTCATGTCGGCTTCGGGCGGCTGGGCGCCAATTTTCACCTTGAAGGTGTTATGCAGACGAGCGGCGATTTTGCTTTCCGCTTCTTCAATCTCCTGCACCGGGTCACCCGACGCGAGGGTCCACAGCACCGGAACGCGGTCGCGGACCGCACCCCCCAGAAGCTGCACCGCCGGGACATCGAGCGTCTTGCCGACCGCGTCGAACAAAGCGCTTTCGATCGCAGCCTTGGCAGCGTTGTTGCGCTTCGCGGCCTCGTCCATGCGCGCCCGTGCGGCGACAAAGCGATTGGCGGCCGAACCGATCAGGGCCGGCGTGAGGTAGGTGTCGATCG
>DASYBP010000760.1:0-1935 GCA_036500715.1 Rhodopila sp. | reverse complement strand
GAATGCGTCGTGATCGGCATCACCGACCCTTACCGCGGCCAGACGGTGAAGGCCTTCGTCGTGCGCCGGCCCGACTGCGAGCTCGACGAGGCGACCTTGAAGGCCTTCCTCAAGGTCAAGCTGTCGCCGATCGAGATGCCCAAGCTGTTCGAATTCCGCGCCACCCTGCCCAAGACCCTGGTCGGCAAGCTGTCGAAGAAGGCGCTGCTGGACGAGGCGGCGGGGAAGACAGCGGCGGGATGACGGCGGACGCCTTCGGCACTGGGTGGCGCACCAATCTGCGGTAGAAATAGGGGGACACATTACCTATTGCTCGCAATGTGATTCTTTGCATCCAACCTGTGCGCATAATAGAGGGACACATTTGGAGTGCACCCCTAGAATGAGACAGGGAAAAGGGGGACAGTTCTCCTTGTAGAGGAGAGCTGATGAGCGAGGAACGACGGTTCAGTCGGGAGTTCAAGCTGGCAGCGCTGGCGCGGATGGCGGCCGGCGAGAACGTGAGCGCGTTGGCGCGCGAGCTTGGGGTTCGGCGCAAGTATCTTTATCAATGGCGCGAGCGGTTTCGCACGGGCGGCGCGCTTGCCCTGCGCAGTCGGGGGCGTCCGACCAAGGGCGAGGTGCTGGCGATGCGGGCCGGTTCGGACAGCTTGCCGCCGGTCGCGGTGGCGATGCCCGCGCCGATGCCGCCGGATGAGTTGGCCCAGGCGCAGCGTCGGATTGCCGAGCTCGAGCGGAAGGTCGGCCGGCAGCAGGTCGAGCTCGATTTTTTTCAGCAAGCCTTGCGGCACGTCAGGGAAGCGCGCCCCCGGAGCGGCGCGCCTGGCGGGACGGCATCTACACGGTCATCCAAGCGATGACGGCGCCGCTGCCGCAAGGCGAACTCGGGATCGAGGGGATGTGCCGGCTGGCCGGGGTCAGCCGGGCCGGATACTACCGGCACTGGCAGGCCTCGGCACCGCGCCAGGAGGAGATGGGGCTGCGCGACACGATCCAGCGTCTGGCGCTCGCCAACCGGCACTACGGCTATCGCCGGATCACCGCGGAGCTGGGCCGGCAGGGCTGGCGGGTCAATCACAAGCGCGTGCTGCGGCTGACGCATGAGGACAATCTGCTGTGCCTCAGGAAGGCGGGCTTCGTGCCGGCTACCACCGACAGCCGTCATGGCTGGCGGGTCGTCGGCAATCTGGCGCGCGGCATGGAGCTGAGCGGCCTCGACCAGCTCTGGGTCGCTGACATCACATACGTGCATCTGGCCGAGGAATTCGCCTATCTCGCGATTATCCTCGACGCGTTCAGCCGCAAGGTCATTGGCTGGGCGCTGGCGACGCATCTTCGCGCGGACCTGGCGATCGCCGCGCTCGACATGGCACTGGCGGCACGACGTCCGGCTCCGGGCAGCCTGATCCATCACTCCGATCGCGGCGTGCAATACGCCTGCGGCGACTACACCGCCATCCTGCGCGGGCATGACATCCAGCCCAGCATGAGCCGGGTCGGCAATCCCTACGACAACGCCAAGGCCGAGAGTTTCATGAAGACCCTGAAGCAGGAGGAAGTCGACGGCAGCGCCTACCGCGATGCCGACGATGCCCGCCAACAGATCGGCGGCTTCATCGAACGGGTCTATAACCGCCAGCGTCTGCACTCGGCGCTCGATTACCGCCCGCCCGAGGAGTACGAAGCGACACTGCCGAGATTGAGGGTGGCGATATCGCCACCCTCAATCTCGATCACCGAGACCTGTCCCTGATTTCCGTGTCTCAGCCGAGGGGGGCAGTCCATCCTCGCACCTGTCCCCCTATCCACGCGCCTTCGCCTCGCGCCGCCGGGCGTGGAGGATGAACTCGGTATAGCCGTTGGGCTGGGTGCGGCCCTTGAACACCAGGTCCTCGGCCGCCTTGAAGGCGGTGCCGTCGAAGCCGGGCGCCATCG
>DASYBP010000759.1:0-3078 GCA_036500715.1 Rhodopila sp. | reverse complement strand
TGATCAGCGCACCCTTCGGATTCCCCGTCGTGCCGCTGGTATACAGAATGATATGCCCATCCTCGGGTTCGGCAACGATCTCTGGCTCAGCGTCAGCTTCGCGAGCTAGCCGCTGCTCATACTCGTCCCCCAGCATGATCGTTGCGGCCAGTATGGCTGAGAGCCGGCCTCCAGCAGCGGCAAAGTTTGGCGACACAAATGTCACTTTGGGCGAGGTCAGCGTCACGCAGTACGCCAGTTCGGGGTCAGCCAGACGCCAATTCAGGGCGCATACGATCACGCCAAGCTTGCCGGCCGCGAATATCAGTTCCAGGTATTCCGCGCGGTTCTCCGACAGGATCGCCACCCGATCGCCGCGCCCGATGCCAAGCCCTCGTAGCACCGCCGCCAACCGGTTCACCCGCGCATTGAATTCCGCGAAGCGGAACTGACAGTCACCGTCGCAAACGGCAATCCGGTCCGGATGCAGGCGGACGCGGGCACGAAGTAACTCGCCGATCGTCAGCCCGGCCGCCTGATGCACCGGATCGCTCGCCACGGTCAGGCCGCGGCTCCGGTAAAGATGCCCGCACCGCCGCGCAACAGCCGGCCCGAATACGCGTTTGTTTCGCCGTCCTTCTCGATTGTGACGCCACCATTCATCAACACGTGACGATACCCCCTGGCCCGTTGCACCCGCCGCCATCCGCGCCCCGGCAAATCGTGCACAATCTCGCTCGGTAGCACCTGCAGGTTATCGTAATCATAGATGACAATCTCCGCCGGCGCGCCGACGCTCAGCACGCCCCGCCCGGCAAAGCCGGCCAACGGAGCGTCGTAATGGGTGTGCGGGTCGATGAACCCAGGCGAGACATGCAGCCCGTCCGCCTCGATCACCCGCGCCCCGTCGCACTCCGAAATACGACCGACCCCGGCTATCAGGCCGCCGCGGATCCCGATGTCGCCGCGATAACGCGGAACCCACGTGCCATCGAAAATCAACCCATTTTTGATGACGATGTCAAAGCCCGGCATCGAGGTTTCTTCCCCGGCTAGTTATTTGCCTCATTCGCTTCGGGAATACGGTAGTCGCGTGCGCCCGGTTTGTCGATCACGCCAGCCCGACCAAAGCAGACCGACCGATGCTGTCCGGACCAGGCTTTGCCGCTTCGCGGCGCTGCGCAAAACCAGGTTGGCGAATTTGCCGGACATCGGGATGCCAAACCGCGGTGGTTCATCGGGCCGAGCCGTGACCCGATATCCCGTCTTGCTGAGCGCTCGGACACCTCCGTCAGCCCCTGCGGCCGCACGGAAAAAAGGGATCGTGTCGCCGGTGGCGGGCCAAGCAGACATCCTGCTGGTGCCGGACATCGAGGCGGGCAACATGGGACGTTCATGGGCGGGGTGTACGCCGCTGGGATCGTCCTGGATGCGATGGCAATCCTTTGGGCAGCCGGAGCCCAAGCCTTAAGACGACTCCGGCCGCACGGTGATGGCATCCTCGGCGCGCGACACGATGGCCGCAGCCCGCTGCACCGTGACGTCCTTCAGGCTGTGCACGCCGCCCGCGGCGGTAGCCAGCTTGACCTGGCCCTGTTCGTCGTAAATCGCAACGATATGACGGAGCTGCACCACAACCAGGCCGCCCGTGGCGGCTTCGAAGGTGACCCAGCTCACCGGGCGCCACGCGACAACATCAGCTTGATGTAGTCTGCCCGGCTCGTGCCGTCATAGGACATGCCAAACGGCTTCTTTTCCCCCGTCGCGGCCTTGGGTGGCGTGGACGCTGGCGTGGTCCGCCGCATCTTGGCTACCGTTGGCGGAACAATCGAACGCGCCACGGCGACGCTGAGCTCGGTAGCCTGCCGGGACGATCCGTCAGCGCGCCCCTCGCGCCAGGACTCAACGTCCTTCTGTAGCTGGTCCTTCAGTGAGTCGGTGTCAGCGGGCGTCGAATCGTTCAGTGAGTCGGCGTCAGCGGGCGTCGAATCGTTCCTGTTGGGATCGCGATCGGATACAGCGCTCATGCAATTTTTCCTTTTGCCAAGCTCCAGTGGCGATCGCGCCAGAGAGAGCGCGCGCCGAAGGGGACCCTGGGGAGGCGTTGCGAAAAGATGGGTCAGAATCCGCTGACCCGGGAGTCGGTCGAAGCTAGGGAGATGAGCATTCCATCCCTAAATCGTTGAACTCTTGTGCGCAAATCTGCGCCAAAATGCAAGCCTGGCACGGCGACCCCAGAGATTTCTTCCTGGCGAGCCTCCAGCGGCACCTGCCACACCCCAAGGGCGTGGCAGGTCCATAAGATCAGGCGGCTTCAGCGGTCGGCGGTTCGACGTGTTCGCCGACCATTGCCTCGGTGGTGATCATCAGACCACCAACCGACGCTGCATGCTGCAGGGCGCAGCGTACGACCTTCGTCGGGTCGATGATTCCGGCCTTCACCAAGTCCTTGAACGTGCCGCTCTGGGCGTCGAAACCGTAACTGTAGTCGTCCTTTTCCAGTGTCTTGCCGGAAACAACGGCGCCGTCCTCACCGCCATTGGCAGCGATCTGCCGTAGCGGGGTCAGCGCCGCCTTGCGCACAATCTCGATCCCGACGCGCTGGTCTTCGTTTTCCCCCTTCATCTTCAGCAGCACCTGAGCGGCCCGGGCCAGCGCGACGCCGCCGCCGGGAACGATGCCTTCCTCGACCGCCGCGCGCGTGGCATGCAAGGCGTCATCGACACGGTCCTTGCGCTCCTTCACTTCGCTCTCGGACGCGCCGCCCACGCGGATGATCGCGACACCGCCGGCCAGCTTCGCCAGACGCTCCTGCAGCTTTTCCTTATCATAGTCCGACGTGGTTTCCTCGATCTGTGCTCTGATCTGAGCGCACCGCGCCTGGATGTCGGACTTGGTGCCGGCACCCTCGACGATCGTGGTGTTGTCCTTGTCGATCAGCACCTTCTTGGCAGTGCCGAGCATGGCAAGGGTGACGTTTTCCAGCTTGATGCCGAGGTCCTCGCTGATCACGTCGCCCTTGGTCAGAACCGCGATATCTTCCAGCATCGCCTTGCGCCGATCACCGAAGCCAGGCGCCTTCACCGCCGCGACCTTCAG
>DASYBP010000758.1:0-9717 GCA_036500715.1 Rhodopila sp. | reverse complement strand
CGGAGAACGCCTGGCTCCGCTTCGCCGACCGCCGCGCGGTCGATATTTTTCGGCTTGCCGGAATTTACGGACCCGGGCGGTCTGCATTCGATGACCTGCGGGCTGGACAGGCTCGCCGGATGAACAAACCGGAACATCATTTCGGGCGCATACACCGTGACGACATCGCGCGTGCGGTCGTTGCCGCCATGCTGCAGGATCGGCCCGCAGGACGGCGGGTGCTGCATCTGACCGACGACGAACCGTCAGCAAGCGCCGCGGTCGTGACAGAGGCGGCAAGCCTGCTGGGGGTCGCGGCGCCCCCTGAAATCAGCTTCGCCGATGCGCTTCCGACGATGAGCCCGATGGCGCGCAGCTTCTGGGCGGAGAACCGTAAGGTCGCCAATGTGAAGACCAAGGCAGCGCTGGGGATCGAATGGCTGTACCCGACCTACCGGGAGGGCCTACGCGCAATCCTGGTCGAGGAGGGCGGCAACGGTCTGCCGCAGTAGCGCGAGATCAGCCGGACGAGAGAGCCGATGGTCGCCGTCCTTCACCAGGATCACACGCACGTCCGGGGTCTCCACCTGCCGGGCGATGCTCAGCGCGAGCTCCCACGGGACGTCGGGGTCCGCCTGGCCGTGCAACAGCCGCACCGGGCAGCGGATAGGCCTCGGACCCGAAAGCACGAGATGATTGCCGCCATCCTTTATCAGCTTCATCGTAATCGGGGTCGGGTCGCCGTACTGGCTTGGAACGTACAGCACGCCATCACGCTCGAGTGTCGCGCGCTGCGAAGGGGTCATCGAGTCCCACATCAGACGCTGGGTGAAATCCGGAGCAGCGGCGACCCCTACCAGCGCGGCGACGCGGTCCGGACGTGCCAGGGCGGTCAGCAGCGCGATCCAGCCGCCCATCGAGGACCCGACCAGGATCAACGGACCTGACGTCAGCGCGTCGATAGCGGCGAGGGTGTCTGCGCTCCAGGCGCCGATCGTTCCATCCAGGAAGTCGCCGCCGCTGGCGCCGTGGCCGGAATAGTCGAAGCGCAACATTCCGATACCGCGCTCGGCGCAGAACGCGGCCAGGGCCGTCGCCTTGTCACCGGTCATGTCGCTGCGAAAACCGGGCAGGAACACAATTGTCGGGCTGCTTCCTTCGACGCGCGCCCAGGCGAGTTCAGTGCCGTTGCCGCGGTTGAGGCGGCCGCTGGTCGCATTCATTTGTGTCAAATTCCAAAGAATAGCCAGTCCAGTGCGCGCGTCAGGTCGTCACGGTGCTGCGCAATGGAGCCGATGGGGTGACGCAAAAAACGGGCGGGCACCAGTCCCAGCAACCTCATCACGACGATGAACTTCTCACCCCCGTGGCTCACCTGGGGCCGCATCCGCGACGACGGTTCGACTGATGCGTAGGTCAACGGCGCCACAACCCTTTCGTTTCCCTCGGCGATGTCGGCCTGCAGCACAACAAGCAGTGGATAGATCGCCCGAGCGCGTTTGTTGGGATGAACAAACAGCTCATGCTGCATCGTCGTCGGTATCCTCGGGCAGAAATGCAGCCATCGACTCCGGGAATGGGTAGCCGTGCCTAGCGACAAATTCGCGGACCCACTCGGCGTCCGCCTGCAATTCCTTGCCGATCTTGGCCTTCTCTGCCTGCTCAAACGCAGCGACCAAAGCCGCTTCGGCAACACGTGAGATGTTGATCCCATGCGCCGCCGATCGCGCCACGAGATCTGAATTCAGCGTCACGCTGACTGTTTTCCGCTTGGCGGAGCGGTCATACAGTGGCACACGCATGGCAAGATCTCCGTGTCGAGAAACCCGTGCAAATCTACCCGTGGTCCCGCAGCCCGGCAAGCGTACAGTCGGATTGATGCCCTCCTCACCCGACCGAACAGTGGTGCTGCAGGTCCTCCCGTCCCTGATCACCGGCGGCGTCGAACGCGGCACCGTCGAGATCGCTCGGGCGGTGATCGAGGCCGAGGCGACCGCACTGGTCGCCAGCGCTGGTGGCCCTATGGTGCGTCAGATCGAACGCGCTGGCGGCATCCATGTCGCTCTGCCGTTGACGAGCAAGTCGCCACTTGGCATCTGGCGCAACGCGACAGCACTGGAGGCGTTGATCCGCGAACACAAGGTGTCTCTTGTGCACGCTCGTTCCCGCGCCCCGGCGTGGTCGGCCTGGTTGGCCTGCCGGCGTACCGGCGTCCCATTTGTTACGACATATCACGGCACATACGGCGAGGGATTGCCGTTCAAGCGGCGCTACAACAGCATCATGGCGCGAGGCCGCATCGTCATTGCCGCCAGCCAGTTCATCGCCGATCTTGTGACCACGCGGCACGGCGTGGACCCGGTTCGGATTCGGGTGATCCCGCGCGGCGTGGATCCGGCGGTATTCAACCCGGCCACCGTGTCGGGAGACCGTATCGCCAGATTGGCAACCGAGTGGCGGTTGCCCGACCGCATGCGCATCGTGATGTTGCCGGGGCGGCTGACCGCATGGAAGGGCCACACCGTCCTGTTGGACGCGATAGCGCGCCTGGACCGTCGAGATGTGATGTGTGTCTTCGTCGGATCACACCAGGGGCGTTACGGCTACGTTCGCGAACTGGAGCTTCAGGCGGAGCGGCTTGGGATCTCGGAACGTCTGCGGCTGGCCGGGACATGCGATGACATGCCGGCGGCGCTGCGTCTCGCGGACCTTGTCGTACATGCCTCGACCAAGCCCGAAGCCTTCGGCCGGGTGGTGATCGAGGCGCAAGCGATGGGCCGGCCAGTCATCGCCTCCGACCTTGGCGCCCCGGTCGAGACAGTACGGCATGGTGAAACTGGATGGCGCGTGCGACCCAATGATCCATCCGCGCTGGCGGCGGCTATTGCGACGGCGCTGGACCTCGATCCGACCGCAACCCTCGCCATGGGACAGCGGGCTAGGACAACGGTGCCGACGGTACGCGCGATGCAGGAGGCAACGCTCGATGTCTATGAGGCGGTACTGGCCGAGCTAGCCTGAGCGTTCACAGCGCCAGTTCCCATGTTTCGCCGACGAGATCCTGGCCGAATGAGTGGTGCGGCTCTCGCCCGACGCAGGTAAAACCCGCTTCCTGGTAGATGCGACGAGCCGGAACCAGGACGTCGTTGGTCCACAACGTCAGCGTCCGATAGCCCTTGTCGCGCGCGAAGCTGATGCAGGCATCCACGAGACGACGCCCCAGACCCAGCCCGCGAGCGACCGGTTCGACGTAGAGCAGCCTGAGTTTCGCGACCATGTCGGAACCTCGGACCACGAAAACCGATCCGATCACCGCGCCGTCACGTTCGGCGATCCAGCTTTGGTCCCATGCCGGATCGAAGTTTTTGACGATGCTGGCAAGAATCTCCGCGGCGAGGACTTCGTAGGTGCCGTCCCAGTCATACTCCTGCGCATACAGGATGGCCTGCCGATGCGCGATCCAGCCGACATCGCCGAGGCAATGCCGACGGAGGATGACAGGGCTGGCTGTCTGCTCGCCCAGCAATTCCTCTACCGTCCGCATAGCGTGGGTAAGCCGCAGGGTTTCGGCGGGTGTGCGCGGACCGATCATCGCCAGAACCTGTTGTCGCGACGCTCGATCAAGCGGCTCGAAGGCCTCCCGTCCGGATGCAGTCAATTGCAGCAGCGATTGACGCGCGTCGCCCGGAGCAACCGATCTGGTGATCAAACCGCGCTGTTCAAAGTTTTTAAGAATTCGGCTCAGATAGCCGGGATCGATTCCAAGGTCGCGGCAAAGTTCGGTCGCGGTCACGGTTTGGCGGTTCGCCAACTCATACAGAACGCGCGCCTCGGTCAGTGAAAACGTGCTGTTCAACAGTCCTTCGTCCAGCAGTCCAAGCTGGCGGGTGTAAAACCGGCTGAAGCGACGGACCGCGACAACGGGATCGGCGCGCGCGGTGGACAATGCTGCGGACATGCGGACCTCCTGGACAGGAGCGTCGCCGATTTAGTTGACCCAGTCAAGTATCGGGCGCCGTTACAGCAAGGCGCGCAACGCGGCGGCCGAACGTCGCGCGTCCGCCATGCTGTTGTAGCCGTGGAAACTGACCCGGACACGCCCGTGTCCGTTCCATGCATACACACCTTGCGCATGCAACGCGTCGACGATCGCCTCGGAGCGCGGCGATGCGATGCAGACGCTCGCACCATGCCGTTCCGGGTCTGTCGGGGTCATGATCGCGGCCCGACAGGTTGCCAGTTCGTCCAGCAAAGCCACAGTCAGGGTCTGCACGTGACGCTGAATCGCCGGCATCTCAAAACGTGAAAGATATGACAGCGCGCTGTTCAGCGCGTAGATCGGGCCGTGCGCCGGGTTGCCCCGGGTGAAGCGCATGGCATCGGGCTTCAGAACCTGCGGCTTGTCGTACCCACGTGTTCCGGCCGCCATGGAATGCCATCCGGCGGACGCGGGCGCCCAGTCCGGTTGGCGGCCGCGGTTCCAGTACGCGACCGCGACACCGGTGATGCCCAGCATCCATTTGTAGCAGGCGGAGAAAGCGAAGTCGGCGAGCGCGGCCTCGATTGGCAAATACCCCGAGGCCTGGGTGAAGTCGACCAGTAGTAACGCGCCCACACTGTCGGCCAGGCGGCGTAACACTCGCAGATCAACCCGCTCGCCGGTCAGATAGGAAACGTAACTGGCGGCGATGATCCGCGTGCTGCGGTCAACGCACGCGGACAGCCGATCCGGCTCCATGCCCCGTGCCTGGCGCAGTTCGATGGCCGGCGCGCGCCGCAGGGCAATCGGGCCGACGACCGAGGGATACTCATTGGCATCGATGGCAATCGAATCGCCGTCCTGCCAGTTCAAGCTTTCCGTCACGATCGAAACACCCTCGGCGACGTTGCTGACAAATCCGATATCGGCGCCGGACACGCCCCACAACCGAGCCACGCCGGCGCGGGCGGTCTCGACTTCCGCGTCCTGTGCGGTACGGCCGGGCAGACCGCGGCTTTTGTCGGCGAGATAGCGCAGCAGGGCTTCGTCATGCGCCCGCAACGCCGCCGTTTCGCCACCGGCACAGACATGCGCGACACCCTGGGGCAGGCGGAAATCGGCCGGGTCGAAAAGTGGCTGCATGGGTCCCGATTCCCGATTCGATTTGGCGTTCAACCCGAAGCATTCATTACTACGTTTTCGCGCGGTCGCAGCACCGGCCAGCCAACGATCAGCCAGACAGCAGCCAGCGGCAGCAGCGCAACCACCCGGTTCATCCCCAGCAGCCTGAACGTCAACGCGCGGTCGAGATCACCGTACAGGAAGCGCGGCCCCAGTGCTTCGAAGATCGGGCGGTGGAAGTCCGGGGATATCCACATGTCGACCGACACGCAGACCAGCGAGAGCAAGATGCTCGCGATCAACAACGGAATGAGAATGACCCGCATCGGCCGTCGCGACGCATCCCATAGTCGGGCGAACGGCAGTGCCATGAACGGCAGCGCCGCAACCAGATGACGCGGGCCGGTGGAATCACCGCCATTCCAGTAGACGTACCCTGCGTTCATCGCGAGGTAGTAAGCGAACACCAGCACCGCGACGATAGCCACCAGCCGCCATGGCGGTTCACGAATACAGACGATCACCGCAACCGGAAACAGCGCCATGACCGGCGCCAGCGGCAGCAGGCCCCGATTCCAACCAAACAGCAGTTCAACGGCAACTTTGAAGCTCGGCCAGGAGACGCCGAGCAGGCCCGTCTCCATTCCAGGGAAGCCTTGAACTCCCATATAGCCGATCTTCCACGGCGAGCCGAAAGCCACGAGATTGTACAGCAGAAGCGGCACAATGGCAGCCGCCAACCCGGCGGCTGCCGGAACGAAGACCCGCGTCATCAGGCTCCAGCGATCGGGTTTCGCCAAAGCCCAACCCGCACAGCAGAAACCGATGATGGCAACCACGGGTCCGGCCGGAAACTCGACGACGAATGCTGCCCCCAGCGCCAGTCCGGCTAGCGACGCCCGCAGCATTGAACGCCAATGCCGCGGCCGGCTTAGTTGAACCGCAGTCGAGATCTCGGCAAAGCCCAGCAACAACAGACCGCCGCTGGCGGCATGCCCAAAGAACACGCTCGCCCACCCCCAGAAGGGTGTCGCAAATCCAAGCGTCACGGCAGCGAGCACGGAACCCGCGTGGGAGGCATTCCGTGACCGGCACCAGTTGTAGAGTGCGGCAACCGCGCCGGCCGCGATCAGGCTGACCGTGCCAAGTGTGGCGCAATAGATGATGACAGACAAAAACGGTCCCGGCCGGTCGACTGTTCTACCGGTTGCACGCCAACGAAGCAGGCGGTCGGCGACGAAGGTAACCGGGACCGCCAGGAAGCTCAGACCGGGTGCTTTGTCCGAATAGTAGGCCCCGCCGACGAGCGCCCTATCGATGGTGTAGTCGGCGAGCGGGCCGATCGTGAGTTCGTGGCGTTCCACGATGCCAAGCGTCAACCCGATGCGGGAGATGACGTTGGAATTGTCGGGCGCGAAAAAGAAACCGTAATTCACGATGCACAGAAGCCAGATGCGCCACGCGGTCCCGATCTTCAGAGTTTTCGCGCCTCAGGTG
This sequence comes from Rhodopila sp., assembly GCA_036500715.1. Taxonomy (GTDB): domain Bacteria; phylum Pseudomonadota; class Alphaproteobacteria; order Acetobacterales; family Acetobacteraceae; genus Rhodopila. The sequence goes on along the minus strand of DASYBP010000758.1, from coordinate 3,140 downwards.
GCCGCTCAATCGGCGACGACCGTTCCCGCCGTGGTCCCGCCGTCTATCACGATCGTCTGGCCCGTGGTGAAACTCCCTGCCGCGGAGGCCAGAAACACCGCGGCCCCGGCGATCTCGTCGGGCTCACCTATTCGCTGCAGCGGCGTATCTTTCGTCCGCTTGCGATACAGCACCGGGTCCTCCCAAAGCGCCCTGGCGAAGTCAGTCCGCACCAGTCCCGGCGCAATCGCGTTTGCTCGGATATTCTTCGGGCCCCACTCCACGGCGATGTTGCGGGCCAGTTGCATATCGGCGGCCTTGGAGATTCCATACGCGCCAAGCTGTGCCGAACCACGCAAGCCGCCAATCGATGAAATGATGATCACCGACCCGCCGCCGCGCTGCACCATGTGCGGGATCGCCATGTTGGCCAGCCAGAAATTGCTGCGGACATTCGCTCCCATGACGCGGTCGAATGCCTCGTCAGACATGCCGGCGGCGGGGCCCAGATAAGGGTTCACGCCGGCATTCCCGACCAGGATATCGATCCCGCCGCAACGCGCCACGGTCTGGTCAACCAGGTTCTGCAACTCCTCCTTACGCGCGACATGGCATGGGATCACCTCCGCATTGCCGCCGACCGCCCGGATGCCCTCGGCAACGGTCGCGCAGGCGTCGGCCTTGCGGCTGGAGATCACCACCGCGGCGCCGTGCTCCGCCATCCGCGTTGCGATCGCGAGGCCGATCCCCTTGGTGGACCCCGTAATGATCGCAACCTTCCCAGTCAGATCGAACAGCGACGCCATCCCCGTCTCCCCCAATAGGCCCCAAGCTTGCTCCTAAACTTGCTTGGGGGCTACCCGCGAGTATGCTGTCCATTCGAGGAACGTCAATCAGGTGAGGCCGATGTTGCCAAAGCGCACTGGTGTTTATAGCCGGGAACAGCTCTCACGATTGCTCCATCCGCGGAGCATCGCGGTGATCGGCGCGTCGACCCGGCCGGGATCATTCGGGAAGCAGGTGCTTGCCAATATGGCGCACTACGCGGGGCGGGCGTATCCGGTGAATGGACGCTATCAGACGATTGGCGAGCAGACCTGTTACCCAAACGTCCTCGACCTGCCGGAAGTCCCCGACTGCGCGGTGATCACCGCGGCACGAGAGGCGGTGGAGGAGATCGTTCTGGATTGCGCCAAGGCCGGCGTCGGCGGCGCGATCATCTTCGCATCGGGTTATGCCGAGACTGCCAAGGAAGACCGTATCGCGCAGCAGGAACGTCTGGCCGCGATCGCGCAGGATACTGGGCTCCGCATCGTCGGGCCGAATTGTATCGGCGTTGTGAACGCGTTGCTCGACAGCCGCGTGACGTTCATGGACATCACGCCGATCCCGAGGCCGGAACGCAACGCTGTCGGCATCATCAGCCAGTCCGGTGCACTCGGCATGGCCCTGGCGCAGGGCGTGGTGCGTGGGTTGTCCGTGAGCCACGTCCTCACGTCAGGGAATTCCTGCGACGTTGATATGGCGGATTTCGTCAACTATCTGGCGACCGACCCGGCCTGCGCCTCGATCGCATGTGTGTTCGAAGGCATGGCGACCCCCGAACGATTGCTGCTCGCGGCAGAGAATGCCTGGGCCGCGGACAAGCCGCTCGTCATCTTCAAGATGGCGACCGGTGAACACGGAGCCGCGGCGGCAATGTCGCATACCGGATCGCTGGCCGGATCGCATGCGTCGTATCGAGCGGTGTTCCAGCGGGCTGGTGCGATCATGGTAGAGGATTTCGAGGCCTTGATGGAGACCGCGGCCTTCTTCGCCAAAGCGCCGCCGCCAAAAGCGAAGGGGGTCGCCGTGGTGGCGGCCTCGGGCGGGGCGGCCATCATGGCGACCGACCGCGCCGAACAGAACGGTGTCGCGATGCCGCAGCCGATGCCGGAGGTGAAAGCCATCCTGGAGAGCCGGGTGCCGGAGTTCGGATCGACCCGCAACCCGTGCGACGTCACGGCCCAGGTTTTGGCCGACCCCGAGTCGCTCGGGATCTGCGCGAACGCCCTCCTCGGCGATCCGCAGTACGGGGTGCTGGTCTCGCCACTGACATATGGATACGCGCCGTCGGCCAAGCGGCCGCTGGTTTACAGCGACCTGGCGGAGCAGCACGGCAAGATGGCCTGCGTTGTCTGGCAGACCGAATGGCAGGATGGACCAGGGGTGATCGAGGCGAATCAGTGCGACCGGGTTGCGCTGTTCCGCTCGATGAACGCGTGCTTCGCGGCACTGTCGGCCTGGCACTGGCGGGCGGACCGGCGGGCTGCGGGCGCGCAAATTGTCGCCGCCACGCCGCCCGAGGTAATCGCCCGGACGAAAGCGCTGATCGCTAGGACCGACGCTCCAGCCCTGACCGAACGCCAGGCCAAGGAGGTTTTGGGTCACTACAACGTGCCGGTGGTTGGGGAGCACCTGGCGGGGTCGGTCGAGGAGGCGGTCAACGCCGCCGCGGCGGTCGGATATCCGGTGGTGCTGAAGGTCGAGTCCCCCGATCTGCCACACAAGACCGAAGCCGGCGTGATCCGCCTGAACCTGCGCGATGCGGACGAGGTTCGCGCCGGCTACGCAGCTGTCATGGCAAACGCCCACAAAGTCTCGCCGGCGCCGCACATCAACGGCGTGCTGGTGCAGCCGATGGTGCCGCAAGGGATCGAGATGGTCGTCGGCGCACGCAACGACCCGCTATTCGGTCCGCTGATCGTGGTGGGTCTCGGCGGCGTCTTGGTGGAAGTATTGAAGGACACGGCTCTGTCCCCTGCCCCGGTTACGCCGTTCCAGGCTGAAGGACTGCTGCACCAGCTTAAAGGGGTGAAGCTGCTCGAGGGTTTCCGCGGTATGCCGGGCGCTGATATCGCGCGACTGGCGCAGGTTATCAGCGACGTTTCGCGTTTTGCCGCCGACCATCGCGATATGGTGGCGGAACTGGACGTCAACCCGCTGATCTGTGCTGGCGAACGGATTACCGCGGTGGACGCGCTGATTGTTGTTGCGGCGCCATCTGTTAATAACACGAGAACAGCATTTTAGGGTCCTGCCGGCTCGGCAGATACTTGGGTTTGTTCACCATTCGACCGAACTGGGCGTTCCCATGAGGAAAAATGAGTTGCAACGTCCCG
>DASYBP010000757.1:0-20858 GCA_036500715.1 Rhodopila sp. | reverse complement strand
GATGCGCAGTCCCAACTGGCGGAGATGAAAAAGCAGATCGCCGATCTGGACAAGACCGTCGCGGTGGACAAGGACACGTTGCAGGCAAAGCTGTCGGATCTGGCGACGCTGTCCAATCAGACGCGCGCCCTGGAGGCGCTGAGGGATGATCTGGAGAAGCAGGCGCAGGATGCCGCGGCTCGCGCGACGACAGAGCAGCAGAGGCGAACGGCCGTAGAGGCGCAGCTTACCGACGAGAAGAAGCTCGGCGACAGCGCCCGGGCGCAAATCGCGCTGCTGAACCGGCAGATCGACCAGCTTAAGATGCAGCTTTCCTCCATCGCGTCGAGCCTGGATCTGACTCAACAGCAGAATGAGGAAAAGGACGCGCAGATCGCCAACCTCGGCAACAAGCTGAATGCGGCGCTGGCGGCGAAGGTGGAGGAGCTGCAGCAGTATCGCAGCGAGTTCTTCGGCAAACTGCGGGAGGTGCTGGCCAACCGGTCTGGCATCACTGTCGTCGGCGACCGGTTCGTGTTCCAGAGCGAGGTGCTGTTTCCGGTTGGCAGTGCCGACCTGACCCAGGCCGGAACATCTCAGATGACGGCGCTGGCGGTGACGATCAAGGATATTGCCGCGGAGATTCCGTCGGATCTGCATTGGGTCTTGCGGGTCGATGGCCACACCGACCCGCAGCCGGTGAAGGGCGGGCAGTTCGCCTCGAACTGGGAGCTGTCGGCGGCACGCGCGATTACCGTGGTGAAGCTGCTGATCGCTGACGGCGTGCCGGCGGACCACCTGGCGGCGACTGCGTTCGGTGAATACCAGCCGTTCGCGCCGGGTGATGCCCCGGAGTCCTACGCGAAAGACCGGCGCATTGAGTTGCGGCTGACCGACCGGTAGCGCCCCCGCGCGATCGGCGGCGGGCAGCGGTATGGCTGCAAACACCGAGCCTCCGAACAGCCGGAAGGCCTCGGAATTGCTTCCGAGGCCTTCCCATTGTTGGTGAGCGTCCGTCGCCGGACCGGAGAATTCTACGCCGACGGCTTTACGCCGGCGATCCAGAGCTGGGCGATGGAAGCCACGGAACAATGAGACACTGGATCACCTCCTTTCAGTTGTTGCCACGATCGCGGCAGTGTGCACGACATCGGGGCGTCGGCGCAAGCGATTCGTGGCGGTGCGTGTGGCTGCTCCGGCACGCTCGCACCTTCCGCTTCACTTGGTATTCACTTTATTCCGTACGACAATATCGTTACTATCAAGTAAAGCAGCGGGGCTTGCGGCCGAGCCAAGCAAACACCCGCCCACCAACGATCGGCCGCTCTCAGGCTCCCGGCTCACTGAAACGGCAGGTATCGGAAGCTGAACAGCAACATGTTCTCGTTGGTGGTCGGCGACACCGTGCTGCCCTTCTTTGCCCCCACCCCCTCAAACGCGTTGCGGGCGACATATTCGTATTGCAAGCCAATCTGTGCGGTACCGTAAGCGGATCTGATGACCCGCCACCATCCGCCGACCGTGCCTTCGATGATGCCGGAGGTGACCGCGTTACAGGAACCAAGCTCCACCACGCAGCCGGAGAGGTTCACGTTCGGGTTGCCGTAGCCGGCCCCATCGGCGAAGGCTTTGCGCTGCACGCCCTCGGCGCCGCCATAAGCATATATGTCGACGGTCGGAATCGGATGACCAACCAGTCCGCCCATGACCGAATATTCTGATAGCGGCTCGATCTTTCCCACCTGATTGAACGTGACATCCGCCAACTGCGAGGAGCCATAGCGGCCGACGCCCTGGCCGATCAAGCCGCTGACCTGGAAGTCCAGCACCTTTGGTACTAGAGGCAAAATCATGCCACCACCAACGCCTTCGCCCGTGGTGTTGTAGTTTGTGCCGCGTCCGGGGAACGAGACGCGCCCCCCAAGGAACCGCAGCAGTCCATACACTTCATAGTGTCCCCAGCCGGGATCGGCCGCGAGCTTGGCAATAATATCAGGCGCATAGTTATCGCTGTACGCCTGGATGGAATTGACGTTCGAACCGCCGCACTCGGTAAATTCAAGCGTCCCGCCGCCGGTCGCGGTCGCGGCGTTGGCCCCGGTAAGGCAGTTGGGGCCGGCCGAACTGCCAAAGATGGTCTGTGGCTCCTCCAAGGAAAGACCGGCCCATATAGTATGATTCGCAAAGTCCTTGTCGACGCGGAGTGTGGCCTGACGCTCCCAGTTGAAGCCCACGACGTACTGTGCGTCGATGGTCAGCGGGACGTTCTCCTGCCGCGGCACGAGGCCGGTGCGATACATGGTCGCAAGGCTCCAGGTCTGGCCGCCCAGCACGTGCAGGCCCCAGTCGGTGTTGTCGTAGTTCCCCCAGAACTGACGTAGCCGCAGAGTGTAGCTGTTGCTTTGGTTCGAGTTCGATGAGGAACCGGCGCTCAGAAAGTCTGTCTCCAGATAGCCGGTCAGCTTCTGCACCTCGTCGAGCTGCCCTTCCGTCTGCAACGAGAACCGGCTCTGCTGCGCGGTTTCGCGGAATTCGCCGGTGTGGTAGTTAGGGTTATTGGGGAAAGGGATGGCGTTAAAATTGGTGTCGATGCTGGATGCCAGATTGCGCGACCGCGAAATACCTTCAAGGGCCGCGAACCCACCCAGCGTCACGGTCAGCCCTCCGACGCGGAACGCCCCCTGGGGCAGCGGCGGTTCGGGGGGTGCCGCCGGCGGCGGGGGCGTCGCAACGATTTGCGCGGCTTGAGCCGAGGCCGCAGCGGCCTGTTCCTTCGCCGCCCTGGATTGTTCCTGCGCGGCCTTCAGATCGCGGTCGCGGGCCGCAAGGCTCGCCTTGACCTGTGACAACTGGGCCTGCAGCGCCTTGATCTGCTGTTCGATCGTTTGAAGCTGGGCGTCGGTCTGAGCCGCCGCCGGCCCAGCGAGCAAGACGCCGCCGATCGCGGTGCTGCAATAGAGGACAAGCCTCAAAGCACAGATTTTGTTCATCTATTCCCCACACCCGGTCTTAAGTCCGATGCCAATTCAATAAGCAGGGCGCGGAATGGCGTCTATGTCAGTGGAATGAAGTAAATATTACAGCCGCCGACGCCAGCCGTCAGTGACATATAAATCGCACTATCGGGGCCAGTACGCATCGCGCTGACCAGGGTTCCAATGGCATTGGCGAAGACCTAACGAAGGAGAACCCATCGTTTCGATATCACACCGGTAATTTACTGCCGTTGAGGCAGGCCTCGGTGGGGGGAATGCAGGGGTCCGCGTTCCAGCCCAGCTTCGACTCGGGTCGCGAAGCATCGCGGATAGGGTGGACCCTGATCGCGCTCAGGCAACCTGCAGCGCCGGGGAGATGGCTGCTCGCGATAAGGATAATTGCTGACTGGTCGCCGAGAGTCTAGACGTTGCGTTTGGTCTGCCATGTTGATCGGGGCTAGCTGTCCTTATGTTTACGCGTTCATTTGCTGCGTCGGTGCGCCTCACGAGTCTGGCCGTATTGCTGGCAGGGTCGGCCTGCTCATCGGACCCGGTCAAGCCTAATCCGACCCCACCCAATTACGGCGGGCTGGGCTCCGGCGGCCCCGGCGATCCGTCCGCGGCAAGCCGCCTCGGCGGCGAGGACAGCGGCGTCGTCTTCAACAGCGGCAAGATCAACGGCCTGGATCAAACCCAGGCCGGCATCGGCAGTGGAATTGGCGTCAATGCCTTTTTGTGGCGCGGCGCACTGGACACCATCGGATTCATGCCGTTGATCTCGGCCGACCCCTTCGGGGGCGTGATCATCACCGACTGGTACACCCCGCCCGGCGCCAGCGGTGAACGCTTCAAGGCCTCGGTCTATGTTCTTGGCCGCGATCTGCGGAGCGATGGTGTGCGACTGAACATCAACCGGCAGGTGCTGGACAACGGTCAGTGGGTCGACGCTCCGGTTGCCGCCTCGACTGTCGCCGACATCGAGAACAAGATGCTGGCCCGTGCTCGCCGAATGCGGGAGCAGCTGCAGGCCGGCGGCTAGCGGACGGACAAGACGGCCCGCAATCCGTTGTCCCGGCGGGCAGGGCCTTGCTGGCGCAAACGCGGCTGCATCCTCCACCCGATACGGAGGCCAATGACGTTCGGGAAACGGCGAGCTGACGCCCCACCGTGTCCAGTCGCTGGTGGGTCATAGAACTACCAGGTGACAGTGAGGCCGGTCAGGACACCTGCCGCCTTGCATCAACTGTCGACCCTACGGTACCGGGGGTGAAGTTATAACCGCCCTGATGACGCTGCAGATACTGATACTCCGCCACAAGTTGCAGGCCCGGCGCGAGCCTGTAGTTGCCGTCGAAGGCCGCACCCAGTTCATGCCGCTGCGTCAGGCCGACCAGGCGCGCGTCGCCCTGCGAATTGACGACCTCGGCCACCGCGCCGAGGGTCCAACGACCGTTGGCATGGGTAATGCCGCCGACCCCCGCATTCATTGGCGTACCGCCCGCCGGCGTCAGGGACAGTTGGCTGTCCCGTCCGCCTAGGTAGGTGAACGCAAACGTCGTGTTCAGCATGGTCACGGCGACGCCTGCTTCATAGAAGTCCCATAGCGCACGTTCCCGGTGGTGAGCGTACCGGCCGTGATCGCGGCCGGCCGACCCGCCACGTTGCGGGCCAAAGTCGCGTAACTTCCGGCCGTCAGGTCATCCTTGCTGGAAACTTCCCACAGGCCGAATGTCTTGAAGTCGACAGCCCCGATCATCTGCTGATAGCGCAGGCCGGCACCGAACATGTTCGTCCATCGGCTGGCATCGTTGCCCGCGGACGTGTTGATACAGACCGGACCCGCTGCATTGCCGGTGGCGGCGTTCAACGGTGTGGTGCCCACGCCTTCCTGGAACAGATTGCCACGGTTCGGCACGAAGCTCAGCGCCAGGTCGAAGCTCCGCGACTCACGCTTTACGCGATCCGACACTTAGCAGACCGTTGTAAATGCGAGGGAGACCACCTTTATGAGAGCGGGTGAAATCGAGACGACGAGCGTCAGCCAGCCGCGACGAGCGCGATCGGGTCCTGTGGCGAAATACTGAGCGCAACGGGAGTGTCGGTGGCCCGCACGCAAGCTGCCGCCAGGCGCCAGAGGCTTCGTCAAGATGGGCTTCGTCAAGACCGGCTTCGACGCCACGCTGCAGCGGCTGACACTCGGTGGAATCGGCTGTTGAGGCCCGAGATGCTCAGGAGGTCAGTCATGCGTTTGGTATTGTTCGCGGCGATCGCCGCAGTATTCCTGGTGGACACCGCAGTCGCTCAGCCCACTGCCACTCAGCCCACTGCCACTCAGCCCACTGCCACTCAGCCCACTGCCACTCAGCCCACTGCGCCGAATGGTGTGCCGCGCATAATCGGCAACCGGGCGAACGGTTTCAGCTACCAGCCGACGCCGCAGGAGGTCATCCCCCGGGAGCGTGCCGCCGGCCTGCGACCGTCGGCGGCGGCAGAGGAGAAGGCGAACCGCGACCTTGAGGCAATCGACCGCGATCTTCTGCGTAACGAAGGTCAGGGTTCGGGGAATGTGCCGAACTTCACGCCCCGGTAGCGCTCGATAATCGATTTCAGTGTGAAACCCAATTTAATGGACGGCCCGGCGCCGGCCCCGTAATTTGGCGACATGTCCAGAAAATCGAAACCAATGCATTGTAATTGCAGGAGTTCGGCGGGCGCGTACTTTGTCTCGACTGATTAGGTTGCGAACGGCATGAATGTTTCCGGGCCGACTTCGGAGGGGGGTCAGGCCGCTCGTCCTGGGCGCCGCATCCTCCTGATCGAAGACGATATAGAAATCGCCAATGAGATTTGTAGCGATCTCGCTGACCATGACTACGACGTGCGGCACGCCGCCACAGGCCCAGAGGGCGCGCAGCAGGCCGAGGACGGAACTTCGGACCTACTGATCGTCGACCGCATGCTGCCGGGGCTGGACGGGCTTGCCATCATCAAACGGCTGCGCGAGCGCAATCTGCGCACCCCCGTCCTGGTGCTCAGCGCCCTTGGCGACGTGAACGAGCGCGTGCGCGGGCTGAAGGCCGGCGGTGACGACTACCTGACCAAACCGTTTGCGCTGTCAGAATTGCAGGCCCGCGTTGAAGCACTCCTGCGCCGGCCCGGGGACATACGAGAAACCGAGCTGCGGGCGGGTTCGTTGAAGCTTGATCTGCTCGAACGGACGGTTCAGCGGCATGGCCGGCCGATCGAGCTTTTGGCGCGCGAATTCCAGCTTCTGCTGTATTTCATGCGCCGGCCGGAACAGGTTATCACGCGCGGTATGTTGCTCGAGCACATCTGGAACTGCCACTTCCTGCCGCAGAGCAATCCAATCGATGTGCATATCGGCAAGCTGCGCCGCAAGCTCGGTGGGCCTGGCGAGCCTCCATTGATCCAGAACGTGCGCGGTCAAGGCTTCATTCTAACGCCTGATGCTTAGCATACTGGCGTCGTCGGCCTTCCGACGCGTCGCCGCGGTGTCGCTGGCGTTCTTCGTGGCCGTCGTCCTGTTGTTCGCTTTCATTTATTGGCAGACCGCGGTGTTCGAGACACGGCGCGTCGATACTCTGGTCGAACAGCAGGCCGCGGCGCTGGCACAGGCGCCGACCGAACAGATTCTGTGGACGGTCAACACCGGCATCGCTCACGACCTGCACCGGCTCATGTTCGCCGCGGTATTCGATCCAGACGGCGATCTCGTTGCGGGAAATCTGCCACGCCTGCCGACGGATCTGCCGCTCGACGGGCTCGCCCACAAGCGGGATGCGGCCAGCCTCGATATAACCCACGCGGATGATGCGGCCGTCGTTGTGGTCGGGCGGCGCCTGCCGGACGGTCGCGTGCTAATCCTGGGCCGCAGTATCGACCAGGTGGCCGAGATGCGCGCCGTGGTGACCCGCGCGCTGACGCTGGGGGTAATTCCGGCGTTGCCGCTGGCCCTGGGCTTCGGCGTACTGCTTGGGCATCGCACAAACCAGCGCATCCGGCGGATGCAGGACGTGCTCGACCGGGTGCGGCGCGGTCACCTGTCCGAACGGCTACCGACCGGCAGTGGCGGGCGCGACTTCGACCAACTCGCGATCAGTGTGAACCATATGCTGAGCGAGTTGGAACGGCTGCTGACCGAGTTGCACAATGTCGGCAACAATATCGCGCACGACCTGCGCACACCGCTGTCGCGAGTCCGCGCGCAACTGGAACGGACGCGACGCGTTGCCACCACCCGAGAGGAACTGGAGCTGGCGGTTGACCAGGCGGTGGGCGGGCTCGATCAGGCGGCGGAGATCATCACCGCCCTGCTGCGCATCGCCGAGATCCAGCATACGCAGCGCGGGGTCTCGTTCGGACCGGTCGCGATCGATGAACTGGTGCGGGAAGTGGCGGACCTATACGGACCTATCGCCGAGGCGAAGGGGGTTTCCGCCCGCGTCGTTACCGACAGCGTACCGCTGATCGAGGGCGACCGCGGGCTGTTGTTCGAGGCGCTGGCCAATCTCGTGGATAACGCGATCAAGTTCACACCGGAGAACGGGGCGGTTGAATTTGCTGTTTCCGACAGCGGGTCGGGCCCGGTGGTGACGATCAGCGACACCGGGCCTGGGATCGCGGTTGAGCACAGGGCGAAGGTTTTCGCTCGGTTCCACCGACTGGACGAGAGCCGGAACGTGCCGGGCCACGGCCTCGGTCTCAGCCTGGTGCAGGCCATTGTCGGGATGCACGGGTTCTCGATATCGTTGTCCGACCGGCCGGGCGGCGGCTGTGTCGTACAGCTACATTGCCGCGCCCCTTGCAACGCCGGTCAGGCTGCCGCCGCGGAGATGCCAATCGCGGCGAGCGCGGTCTTGCCCATGGTCGCGTCCTGTGCCTCTGAGTCGCTCGATCAGCCAGCCCGGATCGCCTAGTTCATGGTTGCCATCGTCCGCATCGCGCTGAGCCGGCCCTACACCTTCATCGTGCTCGCGATCCTGATCGCGCTGTTTGGCGTGCTGTCATGGTTTCGCACGCCGACCGACATTTTCCCTAATATTGGTATCCCGGTGATCAGCGCCGTGTGGACCTACAACGGCCTGCCGCCGGACGACATGTCGGGGCGCATCGTCTATTACTATGAGAGAACGTTGTCTTCCCAGGTCAACGATATCGAGCACATTGAATCGCAGTCCTTGCCGGGATACGGCGTGGTCAAGATCTTCTTCCAGCCTGGCGTCAACATCAACGGCGCCCTGGCGCAAGTCACCGCCGCGTCGCAGACCGTGCTGAAGCTGCTGCCGCCAGGCATCACGCCGCCCTATGTCCTGACCTTCAACGCCTCCAGCGTGCCGATCCTGCAACTCGCGCTGTCGAGCAAAACGTTGTCGCAGTCGCTGTTGTTTGATGACGGGCAGAACTTCATCCGCCCGCAGCTTGCCACCGTCGCGGGCGCGGCCATCCCGTCGCCCTATGGCGGAAAGGTGCGGCAGGTGCAGGTCGACATCAACCAGCAGAAGCTGCAGGCCTATCATCTGTCGGCGCAGGACGTCGTGAACGCGCTCGCGGCGCAGAACCTGATCACTCCGGTCGGCACCGAAAAGATCGGTAAGTTCGAGTATATTGTTGCTTTGAATGACGCCCCGCGGGAGATCGCCGAGCTAAACGATCTGCCGATCAAGAAGGTGAACGGGACGATCGTTTACATTCATGACGTCGCGTTCGTCCATGACGGCAACCCGCCGCAGACCAACGTGGTGCGGGTCGACGGCAGCCATGCCGTGCTGATGACAATCCTGAAAAGCGGTTCGGCGTCCACGCTCGACGTTATCAACGGCATCAAGGCGCTGCTGCCGAAGATCAGCGAATCTCTGCCGAAAAGCCTGGAGTTGCACGCCGTCGGCGATCAGTCGGTGTTCGTCAACGACGCGGTATCGGGGGTGATCCGCGAGGGCGCCATCGCCGCGGCGCTGACCGGCCTGATGATCCTGCTGTTCCTGGGAAGCTGGCGATCGACGCTGATCATCACGATCTCGATCCCGCTAGCCATTCTGGCTTCCATCACCGCGCTGTCGGTTCTGGGGGAAACCATCAACGTGATGACGTTGGGGGGTCTGGCCCTGGCGGTCGGCATCCTGGTGGACGACGCAACCGTGACGATCGAGAACATCAATTATCATCTGGAACAAGGCAAGGAGATCGAGCCGGCGATCATGGACGGGGCGCGACAGATCGTGGTGCCGGCAACCGTCTCCCTGCTGTGCATTTGCATCGTGTTCGTGCCGATGTTCGGGCTGGGCGGCGTCGCCGGTTTTCTGTTCCGCCCGCTGGCCGAGGCGGTCGTGTTCGCGATGATCGGTTCTTATATCCTGTCGCGCACGCTGGTCCCGACGCTGGCCAGTTATCTGCTGCGCGGTCAGTTGCGCCATGGCGAGCACGCCGGTCACGCCAAGCCGCCCCGTCGCAATCCACTGGTGCGCTTTCAGCGCGGCTTCGAACATCGTTTTGAACAGATCCGCGGCGGTTACCGGGGCCTGCTTGATCTGGCGCTTCGCCTGCGCTGGATTTTCGTCATCGGCTTTCTTGCCGTGGTCGGGGCCTCCTTCACGCTGGTGCCTTTTCTTGGCCAGAACTTCTTCCCGACCGTCGATGGCGGCCAGATCAAGCTGCATGTGCGCGCCCGGGTCGGCACCAGGATCGAGGAGGTCGCGAGGTTGTGCGACGAGGTCGAGGGGGCGGTGCGGCAGACCATTCCGCCCGACGAACTCGATAACATCGTCGACAACATCGGCTTGCCTATCAGCGGCATCAATATGGCCTACGGCAACTCCGGCACCATCGGCGTGAGCGACGCGGACATCCTGATCTCGCTGAAGCCAGGGCATCACCCAACCGATGGCTACGTCGACAGGCTGCGAGAGCGGTTGCCGAGGTTTTTTCCGGGCACGACGTTTGCTTTTTTGCCAGCCGACATCGTCACTCAGATTCTGAACTTCGGCCTGCCGGCGCCGATCGACGTGCAGGTGATCGGCAACAGGCTGGACGCCAATCGCGCGTATGCCGACAAGCTGCTGAAGCGCATCAGTGAAGTTCCGGGCATCGCCGACCCCCGCGTCCAGCAGGCCTTCAACGCGCCGACGCTGAATGTGGACGTCAACCGTTCCTTTGCAGGCGAGGTTGGGCTGACTGAGCGCGACTTCGCGACCACGATGCTCGACTCGCTCGCTGGCAGCATTCAGACCGCACCAACATTCTGGCTGAACCCGAAAACCGGCGTGTCGTATCCGATCGTTGTGCAGATGCCGCAGTATCGCATCGACAGCATCGGTGAGTTGAACAACATGCCGATCACGGCCGAGGGCCAAACCCAGCTACTGGGAGCGATGGCCGGCGTCAGCCGAGGCCCCAGCAGCGCCGTTGTTTCGCATTATAATGTACAGCCCGTCATCGACATTTTCGCCACCACCCATGGCCGTGACCTGGGCGCGATCGCCGCCGACATCCGCCAGATCCTGCATGACACGGCCGCCGAGGTGCCGCCCGGTTCGACCGTGGTGTTGCGTGGCCAGGTTACGACCATGACCAGTGCCTATGCACAATTGATCGAGGGACTGGGCATGGCGATCGTGTTGATCTATCTATTGATCGTCGTCAACTTTCAATCATGGCTGGATCCGTTCGTGATCGTGACGGCGCTGCCGGCCGCCCTGGCCGGGATCGTCTGGATGCTATTCGGCACCGGCACGACGCTGTCTGTGCCCGCATTGACAGGTGCGATCATGTGTATGGGTGTCGCCACCGCGAACAGTATTCTGGTGATCAGCTTCGCGCGCGAGGTGTTGTCGAGCGGCGCTGACGCCGTGACCGCGGCCAGGGAGGCGGGCGCCACCCGCTTCCGCCCAGTGCTGATGACAGCGCTGGCGATGATCATGGGCATGGCCCCGATGGCCCTGAGCGCCGAACAGAATGCGCCGCTCGGGCGAGCGGTGATCGGCGGTCTGCTGTTCGCGACCGTCGCGACTTTGTTCTTCGTCCCTGTGGTGTTCTCGATCGCCCACCGCGATGCCGCGCAGGCAGCAAAATCGACCTCTCATCATGAACAGCAGGCGCACTCGCATGCTTGAGGCAGAGGAACGCCAGATGCCTCGGGACACTGCCGCGGAACCTCAAGGCAAGCCGCCGCGCAAGCGCCATCGGATGCTGGGCGTGGTACTCATTGCCGTCCTGATCGGCGCGGTCGCGCTGGCCGTGTCCGGTATCTGGAGCCGGAAGCAAAGCGAGGCCAAGCTCAGCCAGTGGACCAAGGCGCAGGCCATCCCGACGGTTGCGGTTGTTACCCCGAAGCGGGGCGCCAAGGATCAGGAACTGATTCTGCCCGGTGATATCGAGGCCTACTATGAGGCGCCGATCTATGCGCGCGTGCCCGGCTACCTCAAGATGTGGTACCAGGATATTGGTGCGCATGTGAAGGCGGGCGAACAGCTTGCCCTCATTGATACTCCGGATCTCGATCAGCAGTTCGAGCAGGCCAAGAGCGATCTCGCCAGTGTGCAGGCCAATGCGACCCTGGCTGAGCTGACCGCGAAACGCTGGCATTCGCTGCTGGCCTCTCAATCGGTCTCGCAACAGACGGCGGATGAGAAGGAAGGGGACGCCGTCGCGAAGCGAGCTTTGGTCGCCGCCTCGCAAGCCAATGTGGACCGGCTGCAGGCGATGGAGAACTTCAAGCACATCACCGCACCGTTTGACGGCGTCGTAACCGCTCGAGAGACCGATATCGGCGCCCTGATCAATGCCGGCAGCGGTTCGGGAGTGGAGCTGTTCAAGGTCGCCGACATGCATCAGATGCGGGTCTACGTGCGCGTCCCGCAGGCCTACGCCAGCCAGCTCACGCGCGGCATGGAGGCCGACCTTAAGCTGGCGCAGTACCCGCACCAGATGTTCAAGGCGACGCTGGACACGACCTCGAACGCGATCAGCAAAGACTCCCGGACCGTGCTGGTCGAATTAATGGCGGAGAATTCAGGCGGGAAGCTCTGGCCGGGCACCTTCGCCGAAGTGCATTTCAAGCTTCCTCCAGATGCGGACGTATTGAAGATCCCGACCAGCGCGCTGGTGTTTCGCGAACATGGCCTGGAGGTGGCGACCGTAGGCCCGGGCAACAAGATCGCGCTCAAGCCGGTGACCGCCGGCCGTGATCTCGGCACCGAGATCGAGATCCTGTCGGGGCTCGACGCATCCGACCGGGTGGTCGACAACCCAACCGACTCGATTGCCGCTGGCGATGTCGTCAGGGTCGCTGGCGCTGCTGCGAATGAACCCAAAACCGCACAAGTGGCCGACAAGAAGCAGGACTCGGGAGCCGGCGACTAATGGCTGCCAAGCTGTTAGTCGCCGCGGCCTGCGCGGTGACGCTGGTGGGCTGCGACCTCGCCCCGCCCTACAAGCCACCTGTCGTGACGGTGCCGGACGCGTTCAAGGAAGCCGTTGTTGCCAAGCCCTCGGCCACCCATAAGAAAGGTCCCTGGCAACCTGCGCAGCCATCGGACGCAATGCCACGCGGCCCCTGGTGGGAAGCCTACCACGATCCATTGCTGAACCAGCTGGAGGCGCAGGTCGACGTCAGCAACCAGACCCTGGCCGCCACCGTCGCCGTCTATGATCAGGCTCGGGCGTTTGCGCAGGAGGCTGAGGCGGGACTGTATCCGAACATCGGCGTTGGCGGAACTATAACGACCAACAAACAGTCAGCCCACCGGCCGCTAAGGTCAAATAACCAGCCCACCTACTACGGCGCCAACACGATCGTTGCGCAGGCGAGCTACGAACTCGACGTCTGGGGCCGGGTGCGTGACTTGGTGGCCGCGGGAAAGGCCTCGGCGCAGGCAAGCGCGGCCGATCTCGAGGAACTGCGCCTCAGCCTGCACGCCGAACTGGCCAACGAATATGTGACGTTACGCGGTCAGGACGAACAGATCAGGTTGCTGACCAACACGGTAAATGCCTACGCTCGGGCGTTGACGCTGGTGCAGAACAGGTTCCGCGGTGATATCGCCTCAGGCGTCGACGTGGCCCAGGCGGAAACCCAGCTTGACACCGCGAAGGCGCAGATTTCGGACGCGAAGTCCCGGCGCCAGTTGCTGGAACATGCGATCGCCACGCTGATCGGCCAGCCGGCGCCGATGTTCTCGCTGGCCGAGTCCGCGGTACCGATTCCACAGCCGAACGTTCCGGCCGGCTTGCCGTCGACGCT
Source organism: Rhodopila sp. (assembly GCA_036500715.1). Classification (GTDB taxonomy): domain Bacteria; phylum Pseudomonadota; class Alphaproteobacteria; order Acetobacterales; family Acetobacteraceae; genus Rhodopila. The sequence continues at coordinate 7,649 of DASYBP010000757.1, read as the reverse complement.
GCTGCAACGCCGGCCTGACGTCGCTGCGGCCGAACGGCAGGCGGCGTCGGCCAACGAGTTGGTGGGAGTCGCCCGGGCGGCGTTCTATCCCACATTTTCCTTGGGTCTGACCGGCGGCCTACAGAATACCGGCATCAATCTATTCAGCCTGCCGTTGGACTTCTGGTCGCTCGGCCCGTCAGTCTCACTGCCGCTGTTCGAAGGCGGTCTGCGCCGCGCCGAGCTGGCCGGCGCCAAGGCGGCGTTCGAGTCCGCGGCCTCGCAATATCGCGCCACGGTGCTGAATGCCTTCCAGGATGTCGAGGACAACCTGGCCTTGCTGCGTTGGCTGCGACAGGCGACGAGGGATGAGGACGCCGCGGTCGCCGCGGCGCGGCGCAGTGTCGACATGGCGCTGACGCTGTATCGTGATGGCGCCGAGAACTACCTGCAGGTGATAACCGCGCAAACAGCGGCGCTGCAGGCGGAGCAGACTGCCCTTGACCTACGTACCAGGCGCCTGCAGGCGAGTGTCGGCTTGATCAGAGCCACCGGCGGTGGCTGGACCACCGCGGATCTGCCATTGGAGAAGTCGCTGTGATGTGGGTGCCTTCTCGATCAGCAGGATCGGCGGGATGCACTTGGGGGGCAATCCCGCCGGCCATTGCGTCGGCAACAGTCCGACACCGTCCTCGGATCCAGGATCCCGCGGCTTCTGGCGGATGACCGGCCGCGACGACGGCTGCGCGGAAGGCTGACCCATTTCGTAGCACCTCAACAAGGCGACCTAATTAGGCCAGAAGCGTCTTCGTCGCCTCGAACGTCTCCGCGATTTTCAGGCGTTTGTCGACCTCGACAGTCTGATTGGCCGGTCGCTCGATGCGCCGCACGAAGACATCGACAGCTTCACGAAGTGATATGGCCGCCTGGAATGCCTGTAGATGTTTGGCCGCGTCGATGATGATGCCAATGTTCGTATCCGGATCCTTGAGCGACTCTTTGGTGCGCCCGACGCCAAGGCCATTTTTCATATTCAGCTGGAACAGGCCAATGCTCTGCTCTGGCGGATCTGATTCACTGTCAGCTTGCAAACCCGATTCAGCCATCGCGTTTGCAACCGCTGCAGTTTGCTGAACGCCCCCGAAGCCGGCCTTGGCGAACGCGGCCAGGATTTTCTCAGCCATCGCCTTTTTTTCCGCCGACAGGCTTGTCAGGTTGAGGTTCGACGATGACGGGGCTGTTGGCTCGACGCCAGCAAATACGTCGGCGATCACCACGGCACCCGTCGCCTCCACCATTGACTTGGTTTGGTCGAGCGCCATCTGCAGCCCGGCCGAAATTGTGTCGAAAGCCTGCTTGCCGGTAACCGGTTGCCCATTCTCCTTGAACCACTTCGCAAAACGATCAACAATTTTCTCATGACTCTGACCGGGCGGGAAATCGGCGTCACTCTGTCTGGTCAGCAGTGTGAGGATCGATTCATCCGATTTCTGTGCCTGAGCCGCGATACCCGATCCGGCCAATTGAGCGAGGAACAACTCGGTGGCTGTCGGTCCTCTCCCGAGTTTCGTTTGCAACTGCGCGGCGGTGCGGAACGCCATCAGTGCGAATGCCGCGCATTGCATTCTCCAGTCGAACAGCAGTTCGGGATCGAGCCTCAGCAGAAGTTCTGCCGCACCCCATTCCTTTGCGACCCACTCTGTCGGGAGCAGTCGAAATGGGCCTGCCTCATCGCCAACCACCCCGTCTGCGATATTTGACCGCAGAGTCGCAACGGCGACGAGATAATGCGCATTGGCTCCGAAGTCGATGGCCGAACGCCAGCATTCTGCGGCAAACAGTTTCCTATCGATCGGCACGACGCTGTCGCTTTGATTGACCGAATCGGCTTTCACCCACCCCTTAGGTTGGCCGTCCACGTCATCGACTTGGATGTTGAAGTATAGGTCCGCGTTCACTTGATCTTGGCCATTGACCGTGACCGGGTGACCCTTCGGCGCTTCGCGTCGGGTGTCCTCCCCTCCTGGTGTCTTGCGCAACTTCATGCTTCTCAGCATTGTGGGCATATCCAGTCCTCCTTCTGATAAAAATCTGTTACTCCGCTGCCAACTCGGGCACCTTATCGAACATCTCGGCGTCTACCTGCCCGCCCAATTCGGGAAGATTGTGAAGCGCGCGTACACGCCTGATCGCCTCTCGTGTCTTGTTCGCCGCACCAAGCGGCAGGAAGGACCCATCCTCTGGAACGTGTGCATCCGGGACCGCTCGATTGAGCTTCGTCTGAAGTTCCCTGATCGCACCGACCCGATCTGGGGAGACGCCATATCGCCCCACTTCGTATGCGTTGAGAAAGCCTTGCGCCGAGCAACTGCCAACAGCATCAATCGCTTTCTGGATCAAATTCATAGTTGTTCCATCGATGCTCCCGTCTTGGCTTCCAGCCAAATCGCGACCTGCCAGGTAGGCTTTGACCGCATCGCGTGTTGTACCACCAAGGATTCCATCGGTCGCGAGACAGAGTGCAGACTGAATTTGCGAAACGCGTACTTGCGATAGTCGTCGTTCATAATCGTTAAGGCCTTTTGGTTGCAAAGTGGGCGGCGGACGGCCAATCGGCCCAGGTACAGTATTGCTGGCATTCTTGATCGAAAAATCTGAGGCCTGACGGGGACCTTTTAATATCTGGAGTTCGGGTGCAACTGAACCCCCTGGTACTTGGGAGCCCTGCGCGGCAGGGGCCGTGCGACCGCCATCCGGAGACGTCGCCTGCAACGATCCACGGATTGTCTTCAGCGCGGTCTCCAGGCTGCACATGTTGTGATATTCGATGACATCGCGCTGTGCCCGATAAATATTGTAGTCCTTGGACGGGGAGCGGAGATTGAATTCAATCTGATTGGCTTGATTCTCTCTGGCCGTTTGAATGGCGGATGCCACCACGTCGCCCGCCTGTTGGCCAAAGGTGTCTGCTTGCAAGGCCGCCCCGGATCCGGACACGATCGTCGCCGCCCCGGCCAATGGTCGCACCGTGGCCGCCGGCGTAAAGATCGTTGCCAGACCGGCTAGACCGGTTGTCAGAACGTCCGTGCCGAGTTTCCAATTACGCGAAGTTCTGATGATCTTGTCCTTATACTGACGACACAGATAGTCCGACCGACCCATCCACTGCTCGACAAAGGCATCTCTGTAATTGTCCTGGTAATCGCCGACCCCGGCCGGCAGAGCAATTCCGGCAAGCGTCACGCCCGCACCCGTCGCCGGACCGCCGGTCGGCTCGGCGGCAAGCGGGACGCCGGGAAGCGGGAGTCCAAGATCGTCAGCACGTTCAAAATCATTGCCAAGGCTACTGTTCAGCGAACTACAGCCAGGGATGATCAGGGCAATGCCAAATGCCAATGTCAATAGTTCCACCAAGCATCGTTTTCTATCAGGCATGCTACGATTTCCCCTGTTGTTATTGTTTGCCTTAACCCGTATCTCTCATCGGAATCGGGTGCATCGAGGCTCCTAATCGTGCTTCTGCAACACAATCCAACCGCTTGATCATAGGAATCTCCGATGCCGGCAGAGTGCAGCCCAACGTTGTTCGAGTTTGCACCCGTCGAGAACCGCGCGGTGGTTGCGTCTTTCGACGGCGGACGCATGACCACGGATGCCGGCGCCCTGCTGGTCGAGCGGTTCCTCTGTGCGCACGCCAAGCCCCGCGCCGGATTACGCTTCATCTGGATGCCACCGACGATCCGCTGCATGGCCATCAAGTGGGCCGGTTCTTCCAAGGCTATTACGATGCCTGCATAGCGGCCGTGTCGCGTTTCGCGCCCGCGTCCGGAGGCAGTAATCGCGACGACTCCGCCTGTTCCGCGGTATGGCCGGGTGAAGACTTTTTACCGAAGAAGGCCTGGACGCCGTCAATCAACTGATTGAGGATCAGGATCACCAGGGATGTGCTGAAGCCCAGAAGGAAGGGCGCTGTCAACATCAACACCCGCGCGATTGAGCTTTCTCCTGCCGCGGTCTGCCCTGCCTGTCCCCCCAAGTTCTCTCCGGTGCCAATAAAGTAGCAGAAATCAATGAAGCTTTCACTTCCGAATGGCAGCGTTAAGACAAGCGCAAATAGGCCACCCAGGACCACTCTCAGAATCATAAGGCGGATGTTCGATATGTCAAAGGTTATGTCGTCCTGCGCGGATATTGCATTCATACCGATAAACGCGACGGCACCGATACATCCCATTGAAACCAACCAACCGAGGTAGTACAGAATGATGGTACCGCTCGATTGAAAGACAGTCGCATTCGCCATCAATCTTCCATATGTGATCGTTTTGATTTCCTTGTGATCCTTGATGAAGTCCTCACGCATTCCTCTGAGGGCAAAAACGTGGTCGTCCGATTTGTTCTCCAGAAGGCCTTCCAGCCGCTCCTTTTCTTTACCATCTACCGCGGTGTCTACTTGTTTCTGTAATTCCTTTAAATCGGCAGCATATTGTTTTCGCGCGTCAATATAGGCTGGGTCCTTCTTGAACTCCGACTCGAATATCGATTTTTGTGCCTCGGCCAACTGATCGACGGTGAGGACCAAACCGATACACGCGACAAGAAGGAAAAAAACTGGCACATACGCAATGAACGGCGCCACCTGAGATCGGGCGAACTTCTTCCTCAGAGGCTCGGATAGTTGCGCGAACAATGCTGACGTGAGGCGGTCAATCTCCTCCCACTCCTCCTTCAAAGGAAGGCGTCCCCAAGGCAGATAGCGCAGTTGAACCAAAGACCCGATTGTTTGCGGCCGTTCGATGTCACGAAGTCCAACCTCTCGGGTCGCAAACGACCTCAGCAAACTTAATTTGTGAATCTCTTTCAGAAAGCGTCGGTCCCGGACGCGTATCCCCGTTGGTGTGGCAACTGGATTTCCGTCACGGGTGCTGGAGTTAATTTCCTGGTCGGTTTGGAATTTTGTTTCGACCGTCATGACAGCCTCCATAGGCAGCGTTTTGCACCGGCCCGGTCTGTCGAATATCGTAATTCGTGCTAAATTCAGTGTGATGCAGATCACACTGCAGACTCGTCGTCCAGAAATTCGCTTCCATGCGGCAATGCGAAATTACAAGAAACGATCGAACCACGCCAGGACCTCGGCCGGCGCCTCCTCGGCAAGATAATGTCCGGATTGCACCGCGCCGCCTGTCACGTCCGCGGAACAATATTGCCGCCAGATGGTCAGCGCGTCATACCATTGGGCAATCTTCCCCTTGGCTCCCCAAAGGGCCAATGTCGGACAGCGGATTTTGATGCCCCCCGCGCGAGAGGCGCGATCGTGCCGTAGGTCGATCGTGGCGGCGGCTCGGTAATCCTCGCACATGCCGCGAACCATGTCGGGTTGTCGAACGGCGGCCAGATAGTCGCCCAGCGCCTCGGCATGAAATAACGCAGGCAACGACGGATCGCGGCTGGTGTGCTGCCGCCACCAGTCCTCCGGCGCCCGGTTGATCAGCCATTCCGGATAGGGATGCGGCTGCGCGAGCCAGAACCAATGGTAGTAGCCGAGGGCGAAGTCCATGTCAGCCCGCTCGAAGTGCTCGATCGTCGGGATGATGTCCAACACAGCGAGTTTTTGCACGCGGTCGGGGTTGTCGAGAGCGATGCGATGCGACAGCCGAGCCCCGCGGTCATGGCCGACAAGGGAGAACTGGCGGAAACCAAAGTGATCCATCACCGCGATCATGTCCTTCGCCATCTCGATCTTGGCATACGGTGCGTGATCGGATGTCGCCGGCGGCTTCAGTGAAAATCCATAGCCGCGCAGGTCCGGGCAAATGACGGTAAAGCGCTTCGCTAGTGTCGGTGCAACGAGGTGCCACATCGCGTGGGTCTGCGGATTGCCATGCAGCAGGAGTAGCGGCGGACCAGAGCCGCCGTGACGCAGCCGGACCGTCCCACCGGGCATCCCATCGGGCACCGGAACGTGAGCCAGGGTAAAGCCCTCGAAGAACATCGCCTACTCTCCCCGTTGGTAGACCTCGAGGTTGGACCCGATCGTGATGCGGCGCCAAGTTGGCGGCACCAAGACGCCGCGCGCGGCAGCAACCGCGGCTGTGCTCTCGCGGTCAACGGCGAGCGGCGCAAGGGCAACGCGTTGGTACGGCGCAATACGATCGGCGATCGGATCGGCCGGCCGGATCAGCAAAACAGGCAGCGTGGGTGGCGCCTCGATGCCGAACGCCCCGACGATGCCGACGCCGTCATTGCCGGCCGGCAGCAGTACAACAGCGGTTCCGGCCAGGCGGGCCGCTTCAGCCGCGGCGCCGCGGGCGGGCTGCATTGTGCGGGGCGATAGCAGCAGACCGACGATGGCGGCAACCTGGACGCCGCCGGTCAACGCCAGCAGCCGATGTTTCAGTGAGGCGGCGGCCAGCAGCGCCACGAACGGCAACCCGAAGGACAGATAGCGCAACTCGATGGGGGTGTTGTCGAACACCGCACCCAAAAGCAAGAGCCCAACGGGCGGGGCTGCCGCCGCGGCGAGTATCTTTCGATGCGCTCGCCACGGTCGTGACCGGATGATCGCCACGAGCAGGGCAATCGCGGATAACGCAACCCCGACCTCCACTGCGATGTGCCAGCTCCCGTCAACGTAGCGTGGCAATCCGCCAAACACCGACGCGACCTGATACCCCGTCAGCCGCACGAGTGCCGGCCAAAGATCGAATTGTGGAAACTGGCCGTCGCGGGCGGCGTGCTGGGCGGAAAAAAGCCACGCGTCGAGTGCCAGAAATGGAACTGCCGCCGGAATCGCAGTCCAGGCACCGTCCGCCAGGATGATGGCAGCGGCGGGGAAAACCGCCAGGTAGTTGCTGCAGCAGGCGGCGCCCAGGCACAGGCCGGCCAGTAGCCTTCGCCGGCCGAGCAGCAGGACGACGCCGCACAGGGTCATTGTCTCGGCAAGCGCAAAGCCGCGCGCGACCGCGTTGGTGTAGACGAATCCGTAGCATCCCAGCGTCAGCAACATCGCGACCACCGGACGCACAGCAAAGCGGCGCGCGATGGCTCCGACCAGGGCGATCGAGGCGACGCCGCAGAGTACGGAAAACATCCGCGCCGCCAGCAGGCTGGGTCCGAAGACGAAGCGCCAGAACGAGACGGCCCAGAAATACAGTGGCGGATGCACGTCGGTGTTGCGCAAATCGTGGGCGATTCCGCCCAAAGTGGCGCGCCCAGCCTGAGCCTGCGCCACCACACCGGCCGGAAACACGGTCGACGGCCAGTCGGGCCGCGGCATTCCCGCGGTCAAGAACAGCGTATACTGCTCATCATGTTCGGCGCCGCGCAGCCCGGCGGCCGCGGTCAGAACGAGGGCGGCCAGCACCAACACCGCATACCGGATACGATGATCCGTCGCGTTAACCAAATCTTCAATACTTCCACTGCATGCTGACCCTGCCCTCTACCAGCCAAAGGTTAACGGAATGCTTATGCAGGACGTCCGCCCGCTGCCGATCCGACGATCGTTGGCCGCGGGTCTTTCGGTGGTTGTGCCAGCGTTCAACGAGGCGTCGGGGCTTGACCGCTTCCACCAGCGTCTGCTTCGCGCGCTGGACGGGCTGGGCACCTGGGAAGTAGTGTATGTCAACGATGGCAGCACCGATGCCACGATGGCGGTCATCGAGACC
>DASYBP010000756.1:0-9795 GCA_036500715.1 Rhodopila sp. | reverse complement strand
CCCTGCCAGCTTATGGCGGACGTGCTGACGTTCGAGGAACACCGGGGCCCCATGGCCGGCCAAGTCGTGGCATGGTGCGGCGACGGCAACAACGTGGCGCGTAGCTGGATCGAGGCGGCTGTGCGGTTCGGCTTCTGCCTGCGGCTGGCCACGCCGGATCAGTTGCAGCCACCGGCCGAGTTGATAGCGTGGGCGAGATCGCAGGGTGGCCGAATCGAACTGACTGGCGACCCCGACGCCGCCGTCGCGGATGCCCGCTGCGTCGTCACGGACACCTGGGTGTCGATGTCCGACGACGCTAACGAGAGCCGGCACAATATGCTGGGGCCTTACCGCGTGACCAGCCGCCTGATGGCCAAGGCCGCGCCGGATGCGCTGTTTATGCACTGCCTGCCCGCGCACCGGGGCGAGGAGGTGGATGCCGACGTGATAGATGGCCCGCATTCAGTGGTGTTCGATGAGGCGGAAAACCGCCTGCACGCACAAAAGGGTGTGCTGGCCTGGGTGCTGGGTGCGGCGCGCTAGCGTCCGATGCCGGTGAAGCGTGAGTCGTGAAGCGATCACGACTGCCGCGTGAATCGGCCACTTCAAACCAAGTGCGACGTATCGCGCTTCTCTGATGCGCGATACCAGCCGGGGCTGGCGGCAGGGCGTGCTTCGCGCTTAACCTTTCATCAACGTTTCCCGTCCATCATGCGTCAGCATGTCAACCCCGCCAATCATCATTGTCTCTGAACCCGACCCCATGATCAGCGGGGTACTGCGGGTGGAGTTCAGCCGCTGGGACTTCGCCGTGCTGCTTGCCACGGACAGCGAGGAAGCCGACACTTACGCGACCCAGACGGTTGCCAGCCTCGTCGTCCTGGACGCGACAAAGGTCAGTCTGGGTGCCTACGAGGCGTGTGCCCGCATCCGTCGCCGCGCGGGCTACGCCCGCCGTCCAATCGTGCTTACCGTTCGGGAGATCTCGGCGCGCGCCCGGGCCGCGGCAGCGACGGCTGGGGCTACGGCGTTGCTGCCGAAGCCCTATTCGGTGACGGACCTGTTTCGGGCCATTACCCGGCATATCCAGCCGAACGATCCGTTGCTGTCGGTGGCTAGCCGCAGGCAAGCGGGTGCCGCGGAGGCGCCGTCGCAAGAGTGGCGAGCGCCCGGGTCGCTGGAATGGCGCTCGGGCGGCGAATCGGCATTGTCGCGCAACAAGCTGCTGCTGCCGATCGTGCGAGGGAACGGGAGGAGAATCCCGCTGGCCGGCAGGAGTTCTTGAGGCGCCGTTAGGGTCTGCCCTGGCCGCCAATGGGCAGCCCCATCTTTCCCTTGACTCTGATGCATGATACGTCGTTTTCCAGTCTCAGCGCCAACAACTGACGTTCAGCACATGATCACTTCTGGACAGATGCGGGCCGCCCGAGCGCTGTTGGGCCTCGACCAAAGGGGGCTGGCTGAACGTTCGGGCCTCTCTCTTCCCACCATCCAGCGCATGGAGGCCAGCGACGGCGTGATCCGTGGTAACGTCGATTCACTGGTGAAGTTGACCAATGCCCTCGCGGCCGCGGGCGTCGAGCTTATCGGTGACAACGCAGCCAGCCTCAACGGCGGGCGAGGCGTCCGGCTGATTTCATGACCAGCACCGTCGTTATCATCGCGGCATTCCTGGCCCTCGCCGTGATCGGCACGATTGTGGCTCGCTCGGCCGCTGGCCGCGTCCTGACCTACGGCGGCAGCTTCGTGCTTGCTGCCGGCCTTCTCGCCAGCGGCCTTCAGGCCCTGACATCCCCCACGCAGCATCTGGTGCTTCCCCTCGGTTTGCCCTGGATCGGCACGCACCTGCGGCTCGATGCGCTGTCCGGCTTTTTTCTCATTCTGATCGGGCTGGGCGGGGCGGGCGCCAGCCTGTTCGCCCTCGGCTATGGACGCCACGAAGTACACCCCGAACGAGTCCTGCCGTTCTACCCCGCCTTCCTCGCGGGCATGGCCCTCGTCACCGTTGCCGACGACGCCTTCACCTTCCTGTTTGCGTGGGAGGTCATGTCGCTCGCGTCATGGGCGCTCGTCATGGCCAACCACCGCGACGAGGGAACCGCCAAGGCCGGCTTCGTCTACCTGATCATGGCCGCTTTCAGCGGCCTCACGCTGCTGCTCGCCTTCGGGCTACTGGCAGGCCCGATCGGCGGCTATGGCTTTGACGCGATGCGCGCGCACCACCCGGACGGCGCGGTCGCCGCCACCGTGCTCATCGTCGCGTTGATCGGCGCCGGCTCGAAAGCCGGCCTTGTCCCCCTGCACGCCTGGCTCCCGCTCGCGCATCCCGCCGCACCCAGCCACGTCTCGGCGCTGATGAGCGGTGTGATGACCAAAATCGCGACCTACGCCTTCATCCGCATCGTGTTTGACTTGCTCGGCGCCCCCTTCTGGTGGTCCGGAGTCTTGGTGCTGGCGGTGGGTGGAGTCACCGCCGTGCTTGGCGTGCTCTATGCGCTGATGGAGCATGATCTGAAGCGGCTGCTCGCCTACCACACGGTGGAGAACGTCGGCATCATTTTCATCGGACTAGGACTGGCGTTGGCGTTCGGTGCCAATGATTTGCCGACGGCCGCCGCGCTCGGGCTCACGGCGGCGCTGTTCCACGTGTTCAACCACTCGGTGTTCAAGAGCCTGCTGTTCTTCGGCGCCGGCGCGGTGCTGAACGCCACTGGTGAAGGCGACATGGATCATCTTGGTGGGCTGATCCATCGCATGCCAAGGACCGCATTCGCCTTCCTGATCGGCTGCGCGGCAATCTCCGCCCTGCCGCCATTGAACGGCTTCGTCTCCGAGTGGCTGACCTTTCAGGCGATCCTGCTGCATCCCGATCTGCCGCAATGGGGCCTGAAAATCATGATCCCGGCCGACGGCGCGCTGCTCGCGCTGTCCGCCACGCTTGCCGCCGCCTGCTTCGTCAAGGCATTCGGCATCTGTTTTCTCGGCCGCCCTCGCACCGAAGCTGCTGCCCAGGCGCGCGAAACCGATCTCTGGTCCGTTTCCGCCATGCTGGGCTTCACCCTGCTGTGCCTGCTGGCGGGTATCGTGCCCGGTGTCGTGATCGACGCGCTGGCGCCGGTTGCGCACATGCTGACCGGCGCCCACGTGCCGACACAACTGGGTGGCGCCTGGCTCTCGATCGTCCCGATCGAGGCGGGCCGCAGTTCCTACAACGGCCTTCTGGTGTTTGCCTTCATCACGACCTCGATCCTGCTGACCGCGGCAGTTGTCCATCGCCTGGCATCCCGAACCGTACGCCGCGTGCCAGCGTGGGACTGCGGTTTCCCGGACGCAACCCCGGACAGCCAGTACACTTCTGTCAGTTTCGCCCAGCCGATCCGGCGGGTGTTCGCCACCGTCGTGTTCCGGTCGAGCGAGACTGTCGATATGCCGGCCCCCGGCGACAACCGCCCCGCCAGCATTATCCGCCGCATCAGCGATCCGGTCTGGGATGCGATCTACGCCCCGCTCGGCCGCGGCGTCAGTTGGGTCGCCGACCATGCCAACTTCCTGCAGTTTCTAACGATACGGCGCTACCTGGGGTTTGTGTTCGGCGCGCTGGTGGTGCTGCTGCTGGCCCTGACGCTATGGCAATGATCCAGGAGCTGCTGGCGCAGTTGGTGCAGATGAGCGCCATCCTGCTGCTGTCGCCGCTGCTGACCGGCCTGGTGCGCAAGGTCAAGGCCCGGCTGCAACGCCGCCGCGGCCCGTCGGTGATCCAGCCGTACCGAGACCTCCGCCGGCTGCTGAGCAAGGAGGCGGTGGTGGCCGAAAACGCATCCTGGCTGTTTCGTTTCATTCCGTATTTCGTGTTCGCCGCAACCTGGGTCGCTGCGGCATTGGTCCCAACCTTCGCCGCGAATCTGATTTTCAGTTGGACTGGCGATCTGATCGCGATCACCGCCCTGCTGGGCAGCGCCCGTTTTGCGCTGGCTCTGGCGGGCATGGATATCGGCACCAGCTTCGGCGGCATCGGCTCCTCGCGCGAGATGATGATTGCCTCGCTGGCCGAACCGGCGATGCTGATGCTGGTGTTCTCCGTGGCGCTGATCGTTGGTTCCACGCAGTTGTCAACGATCGCGGAAGCTATGCTGAACGGTCAGGTCGGACTGCGTGTGTCGCTGGGGCTGGCGCTGATCGCACTGATCATCGTGGCGATGGCGGAGAACGGGCGGGTGCCGGTCGACAATCCGGCCACTCACTTGGAGCTGACGATGGTGCACGAGGCGATGGTTCTGGAATATTCGGGCCGTCATCTGGCGATGATCGAACTCGCGGCGGCGTTGAAGCTCACACTGTATGTCGCGATGATCGCTTGCATCTTCCTGCCCGTCGGCATGGCCAATGGTTCGGCTGAGCCGATCCGCGACGTCCTCGGCGCCGCGGTTTGGGTGGCAAAGATGGCGGCGGGCGGTGTCGCCTTGGCAGTCGCCGAAATGTCGGTCGCCAAGATGCGCGTCTTCCGCGTGCCGAACTTCCTTGGCGCCGCCCTGATGCTGGGCCTGCTTGGAGTGCTGCTGCTGTTCGTCTCGCGAGGGATGTAATGACCTCTGTCGCTGCGCTCGGCCTGCCCTTCGACATCGCCCACATGCTGGCCGGCGGTCTGGTGCTGGTCAGCTTCATGATGCTGTATCAGGTGCGTCTGACCGCCCTGTTGCACGTCCTCGGACTGCACGCTTTCGTGCTGGCCTTGTCCGTTGCCTGGCAGGCGCACATCCAGGGGGCCCCGCATCTCTACATCACCGCCGGCATCGCCCTGGCGTTCAAGGCCATTCTCATTCCCTACGCACTGCGCCGTATGGTCTTCCAGATGGGCCTGCACCGCGAGATCGAAACGGTCGGCGGCATCGGTATGACCATGCTTGCCGGCATCGCCCTCGTTGCGCTGTCGCTGCAGGTGATGCTGCCGGTCACCGCCCACACCGACCCAGTGGCACGCGAGGATATCGCGCTTGCGCTTTCCGTCGTGCTGATCGGGCTGCTGATGATGGTGAGCCGGCGCAACGCGATCAGCCAGGTGGTGGGCTTTATGTCGTTGGAGAATGGCATCAACCTGGCGGCCACGGGCGCTCGGGGCATGCCACTGGTGGTGGAGATCAGCGTTGCGTTCTCGATCCTGATAGCCTTCATCGTCGTCGGCGTCTTCCTGTTTCGCATCCGTGAGCGCTTTGACACCATCGACGTGGGCGTCCTGGACCGATCCCGCGGAGGCCAAGGATAATGCCCGATCCGGTTGCGGCGATCCTGCTGACGCCATTGGCGGCCGCGGCGATTCTGGCGTTGCTGCCGGACTATCGCTTCGAAGCGGCGCTGAACGTGCTGGCCAGCCTGGCATCGCTGTTGTTCGCGCTGACCCTGCTGTGGGCCCGTCCCGCTACCGGCGCCTACTTCCTGGTCGATGACCTCAACATCGTGTTCGTGCTGCTGAACTGCTTCATCGGCTTCACCACCAGTGCCTTCAGCGCCTCCTATATCGGGCACGAGTTGGCAAGCGGCCGGCTGAAGCCAGTGCATTTACGTTTCTACCACGCGATGTTTCAACTCATGCTGTTCGGCATGAACCTTGCGCTGCTGGCCAACAATATTGGCCTGATGTGGGTCGCGGTGGAACTCGCGACGCTGACGACGGTGATGATGGTGGGTCTCTACCGCACCGCGGAGGCGCTGGAAGCTGCGTGGAAATACTTTATCCTTGGCAGTGTTGGTATCGCGCTGGCGCTGTTCGGCACCATTCTGGTCTACCTAGCCGCGAGGCCTGTGGTTGGGGAAGGCCTGGATGCGATGATCTGGACCGACCTGCTGCGCTACGCCCCCGCGTTCGACCCCTCACTGCTGAATATTGCTTTTATTTTCCTGCTGCTGGGGTATGGCACGAAGGTCGGTCTGGCACCGCTGCACGCGTGGCTCCCGGACGCCCATGCCGAGGGTCCGACGCCAATCTCGGCGGTTCTGTCGGGCCTGCTGCTCAATGTAGCACTGTATGCCCTGCTGCGCTTCAAGGTGCTTCTGGCAGCCAATCCGCACGCCATTGCGCCCGGCCCGCTGATGATCGGGCTTGGGCTGTTATCGCTGATCTTTGCGGCGTTCATGCTCTATCGTCGCCGCGACATCAAACGGCTGTTTGCGTACTCGTCCATCGAACACATGGGTATCATCGTCTTCGCCTTTGGCATGGCGGGCCCCCTGGGCAACTTCGCCGGCCTGTTGCAGATGAGCATGCACAGCCTGACCAAATCGGCGATTTTCTTCTGCGTCGGTCACATTACGCAGGTGAAAGGCACTCAGCGCATCGCGGACATCGGGGGTCTGACCGAGAGCCACCCGATCCTTGGTTGGGGTCTCCTCGCTGGCGTCGTCGCGATCGTAGGGCTGCCGCCGTTCGGCGTGTTCACCAGCGAGTTCCTGATTGTCTCTTCTACCTTTGCGCGGCAGCCACTGCTGGCGGTGCTTCTGGTCGCCGGTTTGCTGGTGGCCTTCGGCGCTCTGCTGTTGCGGGTGAATGATGTCGCGTTTGGACCGGTCCAGGGTTCTATCGGCCGAGTGCATGCGTCGTACCTGCCGCTGTTTGCCCATCTCGCGCTGGTGATGATGGCCGGAATATGGCTTCCCCCCGCTCTGGTGGCCTGGTTCCAGCATGTCGCCGCACTGCTGGGATGAACCGGGCATAGCGCGACGCCGGCGGCGATTTGTGGACGGGGCTCAGGGGTTGTCGGTCGCGATCTTCGGCGATATAGCAGGTACCTTCCCGGCCTTGGCGATCGTCTCCCGGTCAGATTCGTTCCGACAGCGAGGTTGGCGCGATGCCCCGGGAACCGAGTCGCTGTGTAGTAGCAATAAACGAACAGGGTGGAAAACATGGCTAGTCCAACGCCAGACTTTGATGCTGTGGTGATCGGTGCGGGCTTCTCCGGCATCCATATGTTGAAGTCACTGCGCGACAAGCTGGGGCTGAAGGTGCGGGTTTACGAAGCCGGCGACACCGTTGGGGGCACCTGGTACTGGAACCGCTACCCAGGCGCGCGCTGCGACTCAGACGCCTACATCTACTGCTTCACCTGGGACAAGCAGTTGCTGCAGGAGTGGCAGTGGTCAGAACGCTATCCTGAACAGCCCGAGATCCTGCGTTACCTCGAGCACGTGTCCAACCGCCATGACCTGAAACGCGACATGCAATTCAACACACGCGTGACCGGCGGTGAGTTCGACGAAGCGACCGGCCTATGGACGGTGCATACGGATAAGGGCGAGACGGTCACCGCGCGCTATCTGATTACCGCCGTTGGCACCCTGTCGACCACCAACCTGCCGCAGTTCAAAGGCCTCGATCGGTTCAAGGGCAAGTGGTACCATACCAGCCGTTTCCCGCACGCGGGCGTCGACTTTACCGGCAAGCGGGTGGCCGTGGTCGGCACCGGCGCTACCGCCGTGCAGGCGATTCCCGAAATTGCCCAGCAGGCCAAGCAACTGACCGTCTTCCAGCGCACCCCCAACTACTGTGTCCCGGCGCGCAACGGCAAAGTGGATCCCGAGGTGGCCTCGGCGCGCAAAGCCGATTACGACGGCATCGTCGAGCGGATTCGCGAATCGTTCTTTGGCCAGGAACACTACTTTATCCCGAAGTCGGCGCTGGAAGCTTCCCCTGAGGAGCGCGAACGGGAATTCGACAAGATGTGGGACGCTGGCGGCTTTGCGTTCTGGCTCGCCAACTACCAGGACATGTTCTTCAGCCAGGAAGCCAATGACCTCTGCGCCGACTACCTCAAGCGCAAAATCCGCAATACCGTGAAAGACCCGGTCGTGGCGGAAAAGCTGATACCCAAGGGCTACGCGTACGGCACCAAGCGCCAGCCGCTCGACACCAACTACTTTGAGACCTACAACAAGGACAACGTGGTGCTGGTCGATGCCAAGAGCGACGGTCCGATTGAAGAAATAACCGAAGACGGTATCCGTGCGGGCGGCAAGGAATACAAGTTCGACATCATCGTCTTCGCGACTGGTTTCGATGCCCTTACCGGTCCGCTGAGGAACCTGAACCTGAAGGGTCGTGAAGGTCGCACCTTGGACAAGGAATGGGCCGATGGTCCGCACACCTATCTTGGCGTATCCATCGAGGGCTTCCCGAACTTGTTCACCATCACTGGTCCGCAAAGCCCCTCGGTGCTGACCAATATGCCGGTGGCGATCGAGCAGCACGTCGAGTGGATCACCGAGTGCATCGACGCCATGCGCAAGTCCGGAAAAACAGTGATCGAGGCAACGCCGGAGGCGCAGGACCAGTGGGTCGCGCATGTGAATGAAGTCGTCAGCGCAACGCTGATGACCAAAACGAACTCCTGGTACATGAGCGCCAACATCGAAGGCAAACCGCGCGCCTTCTTGCCGTACCTCGGCCCGGCAGGTGTCGGCGGCTACCGGAAGAAGTGCGACGAGATCGCGGCCAACGGCTACGAGGGGTTTGCGCTGGCCTGAGAAAGGCTAGTGTGGTGATTGCGAAGTCCGCCATACTGTGGGTCATCTCCGTCGTGCGAACAGCACGCCTGCGGCGTGACGCGGACTTCGGAACCTTAAACCACACTAGAAAACAATGCCTTGCTAGTGTCTTAATCGATTCGAAAGTCCGTAAAGCGGCTGATCCACATTACGACGGACTTTCGAACCGGGACACTAGCAGGGGCAAGAACAAAGCTGGGCGGACCTATTGGGCTCGCCCAGTAAATGTGATCAGCGCATTCGACGGCCACCTGACCGAGTTGCTGACGGCAAAAGTCTGAATGCAGGCAATCGGGCAGGGGGCTTGACCGCACCGACCGTAACGATCAGCTTCCGGAAGAATTTGCGGACCGCGACGACGATGGCCGATCTGGTTAACCCCCACTTACCCTGGACCCAGCGCCAGGTGGAACCGTCCGAGTGGCAGCAAGCCGTCGCCAGGTTGGCGCAGGGAAACCTCACACTGCTGAGCCTTTGGGGCGAGCCCGGCTGCGTGCGGATGGCCATGCTCGTCGGAAACCAGGTCGCGGTGCTGCGGCTTGACTGTCCGTCCGGCAGCTACCCATCGGTCGGCGCGCACCACGCACCGGCGATCCGGCTGGAGCGCACCATTCGCGACCTGTTCGGCCTGGAACCCGATGGGCTGCCCGACGTGCGACCCTGGTTGGATCATGGTCGCTGGGGCGAAGAACAGACCCCGGCCGCGTCCTATCCGTTCCTGCCGGTGGAGGGCGGGGCATTGCACCAGATCCCCGTCGGGCCCGTCCATGCCGGCATCATTGAGCCGGGGCATTTCCGTTTCACTTGCGACGGCGAAACAGTGGTCCGGCTGGAGGAGCGCCTCGGCTATGTCCACAAGGGCGTCGACCTGCTGATGTCCGGTGCACCGCTGGAGCGGGTTGCTCGGTTGGCTGGACGGGTATCGGGCGACAGTACGGTCGCATATGGTTTCGCCTTCGCCCGGGCGGTCGAAGACGCTCTGCAGATCGAGACGCCGGCGCGCGCCGTGTGGCTGAGAGCGGTGATGGCCGAACTCGAGCGGCTCGCCAACCACATCGGCGATGTCGGTGCGATTTGCAATGATGCCGCCTTCAGCATCATGCTCGCCCACTGCGCGGTGCTGCGCGAGAGGATCCTGCGGACATCGGCCAAGTGTTTTGGGCACCGGCTGATGATGGATCGGATCGTGCCCGGCGGAGTAAGCGCGGACCTTGACGCACAGCATGTACGTCAGCTTCGGACCTTGATCGGAGAATTGCGGGAGGTAATCCCGCGATTGAC
>DASYBP010000755.1:0-2809 GCA_036500715.1 Rhodopila sp. | reverse complement strand
AGAGGAACTTAGGAATGTCCGCAGAACGCCCTGTCCTGATCGTCGATGATGACGACACCCTGCGTGAGACATTGGTTGATCAGCTCGCCGTGGACGGAGAGTTTGCCGCTACCGAAGCCGCATCCGTCGAGGCTGCCGAGGTTTGTCTCACCGGCAAAGACGCTCGCTTCGATGCGATCATCCTTGATGTGGGATTGCCGGACGGCGATGGCCGCGACTTGTGCTCGCGGCTGCGCAAGCAGGGTCATCGCATGCCGATTATCATGCTGACCGGGCTGGACAGCGAGACCGACGTGGTGAAGGGGCTGGACTGCGGCGCCAACGATTATATCGCCAAGCCATTCAAGTTGGCTGTGCTGCTGGCCCGACTGCGGGCACAACTGCGGATCTTTGAAAACAGCGAGGACGCGGTGTTCACGATCGGGCCGTACACCTTCCGTCCGGCCGCCAAGTTGCTGCAGGAACCGGCGAAGAACCGCCGAATTCGCCTGACTGAAAAGGAGGCGGCGATCCTGAAGTTCCTCTACCGCGCGGGCACACGCTCCGTCGCGCGGCAGGTTCTGCTGAATGAGGTCTGGGGCTATAACGCCGCCGTCACCACGCATACGCTCGAAACCCACATCTACCGCTTGCGGCAGAAGATCGAGCCCGATCCGGCGAATGCCCGCCTGTTGGTCACCGAGGGCGGTGGCTACCGGCTCGATCCGGAAGGCATCCCGGCGGCGCGCATGCCCGCAGCGGTCGGCGTCTGACGGTGTCCGTTTCGCCGTCGGCGCCGGCGATTCGGGTGTTTAAGCCTTAACCAAGCTTTAACCACTGATGCTGATACTCCGCCGGGCCTTGGCCGGAAACCGGTTATGTCGTCACCAAAAATCAGTGCGTTCGCCATCTGCTACAACCGCGCCGATACGATCGGCAGCTGTCTGCGCGGCCTGCGCTTTGCGGATGAACTGATCGTGGTGGACAAATCCTCGACCGACGGCTCGCGCGCGATCGCGGAAGGACATGCCGACCACGTCGTGATTGTCCCCTGGACGCCGACGGTTGAGGAGACCCGCTCCCTCGCGCTGTCGCTGTGCCGGCACGACTGGATCCTGTTCATGGACGACGATGAGTGCCTGGGCGCGGGCGCGGAAGCCTGCATTCGGGCGGAACTCGAGCGGCCGTCGGCGGAAATGTATGAGTTCGCCCTGCGCCACACCATCCTCGGCCGGCACGATGAGCGGGCGTATTACTGGCCGGAGCACCATCTTCGCCTGTTCCGCCGCGGGGCGGTCACGTTCGGCGGCACGGTGCACGCCGGCATCCTGCGTCACTCGGACCGGCTGGGGCGGTTTCCGGCCGACGCCGCGACCTCAATCCACCATTTCTCCAACGCCGATGTAGCCGGGTGGATCGAGAAGACAAACCGCTACACCGACAACCCCAACCGAGCGGGGATTCAGTCCGGGGCGGAGGGCCTGGCCGCGTTCGCCCATCAGCGGATCGAGCACTGGTTCGCACGCACCCGCGACGACGCTCCCGAAGGCTATCCGGCCGCAGCCGCGCTGTTACGCGCTGTCTACGATATGGTCGATGCGCTGAAAGCCTGGGAGCAGCAGAGTGGGGAGAGCGGCGCTGAGTTGATGCGGCGGGCGTGCGAGCGTCTTGATGCGGAGCGGCGGCCCGCGGAACGCTGCTTTCGGCCGGATCGATCGCCTGGCGGGTGGACCAAGTCGGAGCGAAATGATTCTGTCCTCGATGTGTGACTTTTCGGAAACGCGCCGGCTCGTTTAGACTGGCGAAGATCGAATTTGAGACAAGCATCCAAGGGCGAAAGACTAATGCGAAAAGGCCGATTTAAGACACGGGGACGGCGGATGGGGTGGGATTCGAACCCACGGTACGCTTACACGCACGGCGGTTTTCAAGACCGCTGCCTTCAACCGCTCGGCCACCCATCCAGGCGGTAGCGAAGCTACGCCGTCGCCGGAGGCATCTCAAGTGTTGACGAACAGGGACTTTCGCCATCATGTCTCGGGGATTCCAAGCGCCTCTCCTACTAAAAGTGCTGGCTTTATGAAGTTTTGGATTGCCGCTTTTGTTGCGCTTCTAACGATCCCCGGTGTTGCGGCGCGGGCGCAGCCGGCGGCGGCGGATCCATCCAGCATCTGGACCTTGCAGGACGAAAACGCTTCGATCTCGGCGGGCACGCCGACCGACCGGTTCTACGTTAATGGGCTGCGGCTGGGCTGGACCTCGCCGACCGGCACGGTCCCCGATTTTCTGGCGGACCTCGGACACACGCTGTGGGGCGACGGGCAGCAACGGGTGGCGGTCGACCTGTCCCAGCAAATCTACACGCCGGCCGACACCGCGGCGGTAGTGCCCAGCCCGTTTGATCGTCCTTACGCGGGCGTTCTGCTGGGCAATTTCTCGCTGATGAGCGATGGGGATGACAATACCAGAAGCGTCCTGACGCTCAGTCTGGGGCTGGTCGGCCCCTGGTCGGGCGCGGAGAATTTGCAGAACGGATTTCATAGCCTGATTGGTCAGAACAAGACGAATGGGTGGGGCAGTCAGATCCAGAATGTTCCAGCAATCGACGTGCTGCATGAGCGGACCTGGCGCCTGCCCCTTGGTACGGTGGCCGGCATGGAGACCGATGCGCTACCGTCGCTGACGATCGCGCTGGGCGATTTGCGCGATTACGTGCAGACCGGCGTGACGTTCCGCTTGGGACAGGGGCTGCAGTCCGATTTCGGCGTGCCGCGGCTGCGTCCGGGGCTGAGCGGCAGCGACGCGTTTACGCCGACGCGCCCGTTTGCCT
>DASYBP010000754.1:0-6783 GCA_036500715.1 Rhodopila sp. | reverse complement strand
CCGCCGTCATAGGAGAAATGGATGCTCCACTTCGCATTTACTGTCGTTGTTCTTGCTGGTGTTCTTGCCACCGCGCATCCCGCCCCGGCCGGCCCCGCTGCGACCACCGGAGCCGACCATGCGCAGGCGGCAGCCGCGGAGCAACCCGCACCGCAGCCGGCGCGGACGAGCGCAGAGAGCGGGAAGGAAGTCCCGGTCGGCTTCGGCTGGGGCTAGGGGCATGTTGTTCCGATGGAGGCAAGCATGACCTTTATCCTGGCCGGCTGCGCGTTGCTGTTGGCATTGTTCGTCGCGATCGCGATTGGCGATAACCGTGGCAGGACGCGGCCAGATGTCCGCCACGACGCGCCGCCCTTCGATGGGTGGGGACGGTAATATCTGTCGTGGCGGAAGCAGCAACGGTTCTGTCATCCCATTCGAACGGTCAGCTAGACAGACGCCGAACCCGACGTTATACGCATTTGCACATAGCAGCAAAGTTGGCTCAAGGGCGGGAGGTCATGCAGGTCGTAGTAACTGGACGGCTCCTTCTTTGTGTTTGTCACGACACTATCCCTAGTTCTGTTAGTGCGCCTTTTGCCCTGCGGATGACAGGATGCCGGGATGAGGTCGGACTTGACGCCGAAGCCGACCGATCTGAATAGAACAACGTTACGGGGAGGAAATCCATGCAATCGCCACCATATCTGCCTGCCGTCTTCAGACTGGGCACCGCCATGTTCTTCGGGATCGCGGCAACAGTGCTGATCACCGCCGGACCGGCGCTGGCGCAGACGGCGCAGGAACTCGAGGCGACGAACCCGAACCCGAACGATTGGCTGAGCTATCACGGCACCTACAAGGGCTACGACTACAGCGGCCTCGACCAGATCAACGCCAACAACGTGAAGGATCTGCAAGTCGCCTGGATGCACTTCCCGGGGAAAACCATCCGCGGCATCGAGTCGATGCCGCTGGCCAAGGACGGCGTGCTATATTATTCGGGTTCCTACAGCCGCGTGTTCGCGCTGGATGGTGCCACCGGCAAGGTGCTGTGGACGTACTTTCCCGAACTCGACGACCAGTTGGTCGCTCGGCAGACCCACTCGCCATATAATCGCGGCATGGCGATGGGTGATGGCAAGCTTTACGTCGGCACGGTCGACGGACGGCTGATCGCGATCGATATGAAGACCGGCAAGCCGGCCTGGGATACCAAACTGATCGACTCCGAGAAGCTGACGGTCGGCTTCACCGGGGCGCCCATCTTCGCGCGCGATACTGTGGTCATTGGCGCGCAAGGCGGCGAATGGCCCTATCGCGGCCCGCTCTTCGCGGTTGACGCTGCCACCGGCAAAAAGAAGTGGGAATTCGACACATCGGGCGGCACGCCGGAGGCAATGAAGACCTGGGGCAACGACACCTGGCGGATCGGCGGCGGCGGCGGCTGGATGCCCGGAACCTACGATCCTCAGACCAACGCGGTGTGGTGGGGCGTCGCCAATCCGGACCCACTCTATGACTGGGCCGGATCAGACTGGATGAAGACCGGCGCGCGGCCGGGCGACAACCTCTACACCAGTTCGGTGATCGCGCTCGATCTCGGCACCGGCCAGCTCAAATTCTACCATCAGGAACTGCCGCACGATAACTGGGACTTCGACAGTGCGATCGGCGAATTCGTGCAGATCGACCGTGGTGGCAAGCAACTGATGGTGCATCCGAACAAGAGCGGCTACATCTTCGTCTATGACCGCGCCAACGCGAAGCTCGAGAACGTCTGGGATCTCGTGAAGAACTCCAATTTCGTCAAAAGCATCGACCCGAAGACCGGAGAGCTGATCGGGCGCCGTGATTTCTCGGAGGGCAAGCTCCAGGGCGAGCCTTTGTGTCCGGCGATCAGCGGCGGCGTGAGCTGGAACAGTGGCGCATACAGCCCGAAGACCGGGCTGATGTACAAGGTTGGCAACGAGTGGTGCATGACGCTCGACGTCACGAAGGCGGCGCCGGTAACTGAGCCACAGGTGCAATTGAACATCGGCGCGACATTTAAGTTCGTGCCACCGCCGGGCGGCGATTACAGCGGTCATCTCGATGCTCGCGATCCAGTAACCGGTGCCGTCAAGTGGCAGGTGAGCTTCCGTGAACCGCCGCTCGCGAGCGTGCTGGCCACCGCCGGCAACCTCGTGTTTCTTCCTGACGCAGCAGGCATCACACACGCCTACAACGCCGAGACCGGAAAGGAACTTTGGTCGCACAACGAGGGCATCGGCCACGCCGGCGGCATCATCAGCTATGGCGCGGGCGGCAAGCAGTACATCGCTGTAGCGGCGGGCTGGGGTAGCCTGGCGGGACAAGACTATGGTACGATTTTCGGCGAAGAGCCGTGGAAGTCCATGCCGATCGATGCCGGAGCGATGATCGTCTATGCGCTGCCGTCCAGCCATTGACGAACAGCGGCGGCGACGGTGTCAACGGGAGCGGGGGTCATTCCCCGCTCCGCATTTTTCTGACGGAGCCATATGCCAGATATCATGCGGTGGCTTTTTGCGGTTGGCGGCATACTTGCGCTGACAACGAGTTCCGGCTTGGCGGATGCTGGAGCTTCCAGTGACACCGCTCAGTCCGATGCGGCGAAGCGCGGTGAGGCGGTGTTCTTGTCTCATGGGTGCGCCTACTGTCACGAGAACGGCGGCAGATCGGCGGGCAAAGGACCAAAATTGATGGGGACTTCCCGCGACGATTCCTTTATCACTTTTCGTATCATGAACGGCAAACCAGGTCTGATGCCGTCGTTCAGCGGCTCGATCGATGGTGATCAGCTCGCCGACCTCATCGCCTATATCCGGTCGCTGAAAGATTGATCCGCGCCATGAAAGCTCCCCTGTCGGCGGTACTGCTGGTGGCCGCTGGTTTGTTCGCGCCGCCGGTTCAGGCGCGGTCGCTTGACCTCATCCGAACGCAAGGAACGATTGGGCAGTGCCTGCACCCCAGCGCGCTGCCGTTTTCCAACCGCAAGACCGAACCGCCAGGGTTCCAGGTCGAGCTTGGGGAGGCGATCGCCAAACAGATCGGGGTGAGGCTGGAACCGATATGGATTATCGGAGGGCATCAGCTACGGCGATCGGGATGCGATATCGTCGCTGACGCAATCGACCAACCTGAGGTACAGGACGAGGCGGGGTTGCAACTGTCCAAACCCTATTACCGTACCGGTATCGTATTGGCGGTTCGGCCTGACAGCTCGATCACGAGCGCTGAAGCGATCGATCAGCACGCCAAAATCGGCGTTATGGGCAGTTCGATCGCCTCGATGACTTTCAATAAGCGCGGCCTGACCACCTCGGCGTTCGGCTTCGAGGACGAGATGTTGCAGGCGCTTGCCGACAAGGAGATCGACGGCGCAGTGGTCAGCCGGGCTGCGGCCGGGTATTTCAATGTGACCCATCCCGGCGAGGCTGTCCGGCTCGTGGATATCGACGAGCTCGAACCGGATTTCAGTTGGAACGTTTCCGTCGGAATGTCGAAACCGGACGACAAGCTGCGCGCCGCGATCAACGAAGCGCTCGATCGGTTGAGCGCGGACGGCACCATCCAGCGAATCTACGCTAAGTACGGCATCAAGCTACAACCGCCGAGGTAGTCCGCATTTTGCGGTTCACGACTACACGATGGTGCCGACGGCGCTTTGCGCCAAAGGCGGGCCGTCAAACAAGTTCTGCCATCCGTCGCGCCACGGTTGGCTGGCCGAGTGAAAAGCCCACCGGGCTATTGTGCCGCACCAGCAGCAGCACCGGCCAGTCCGCCACCCGCTCTATCGCGCGGTATCAGTTCGCACGAGCCTGGGTCAATGCGGTGAAGTCATCGAAGGTTACTGTGACGAAAGGCTTTCAACCTGCCGCCGCGGCGCGCCGCGGCGAGCCGTCCAGTTGGCAACCAGGTGCCGGATTGAACCCAGCGCTGAATTCGACCAGGATGGGTCGCAAGATCGACTGAAACTCCGGGAGCGACCCTCATGACCTACCTACGCAGCGGCATCTTCATGGCGCCGTTCCATCCTCTGGAAGAAAACCCGGTCCTGGCGCTGGAGCGGGACATGGAATTGCTCCAGCATCTGGACGCGCTGAACTATGACGAGGCGTGGATCGGTGAGCACCACTCCGGCGGGTTCGAGATCATTGCCTGCCCGGAAATGTTCGTCGCCGCGGCGGCGGAACGGACGAAACACATTCGGCTCGGCACCGGCGTGGTTTCATTGCCGTACCACAACCCGTTCATTTTGGCCGATCGCATGGTGCAGTTGGACTATCAGACGCGCGGACGGGCGATGTTCGGGGTCGGCCCCGGCGCGCTGGTACATGACGCGAAGAAAATCGCAATCGATCCTGGTGACCAGCGGCGCATGATGAACGAATCGATCGACGTCATCATCGAATTGATGCGTGGGGACATGGTCACGCGCAAGACCGACTGGTTCGACCTGCGCGAGGCGAAGCTGCAATTGCCGCCCTATACGCGGCCGCGGATGGAGATGGCGGTGGCCTCGGCGCGTTCTCCGGCCGGGGCGCTGGCGGCAGGACGGCATGGGCTGGGCATGCTGTCGATCGGCGGCACCAGCGACGATGCAATGAAGCATCATGTCAGCAACTGGGATGTGTATGCGACCACTGCTAAGGAAAACGGGCACGTGCCGGACCGCAAGAACTGGCGGCTGGTCACGCTGATGCACATCGCGGAAACGCGTGAGCAGGCTCGGGAAAACGTGAAGTGGGGACTCGACCGGTTCTGCGACTACTTCCGCGATGTTGCGACCTTCCCGATCGTACCGAACGATATCACCGATCGTTACCAGTTCATGCTCGACAGCGGGTCGGCCTGCATCGGCACGCCGGACGACGCGATTGCTTTCATCAGTCGCCTCCTGGAAGGCTCAGGCGGCTTCGGCGTGATCATGGAGTTGGCACAGAACTGGGCCGACTGGCCGCAGACCAAGCGACACTACGAGCTGATGGCCCGGCATGTTCATCCGCACTTCCAGTCGTCGCGGGAATGGCGCCATGGAAGCTACGATCAGGCACTGGGGCACAACGACGAGTATACCGCGCTGTCATCGGGGGCGGTGCAGGCGGAGATCGACCGGCTGGCAGCGAAGCAGCGCGCGGCGGAATGACCGCGCGCTGATCTCAGCGGATCGTCCGCCAGGCCGCCGCGGCGCCGCAGAGCTGAACCAGACCGCCGAGCAGCATCGCGACCTGAAACCCTGGTGCGCCGCCGCCGGCCAGCGTGAAGGTGGCGCCCAGCATCGCGACACCCATCGTGGCGCCGGCCATGCGAGCGACGTTGATAACGGAAGCGGCAGTGCCGGCGCGCTCCGGCCTCACGGCCTCCACCGCGACGGCCGTCAGCGGCCCGGTGTTTATTCCCATGCCGACGCCGGTCATGGCGAGCCCGAGCTGTGTCAACAGGAACGGTTGGCCTAGGTGGGTGAAGCTGAGGACCAGCAGGCCGGAGCCCACGATTGCGGTACCGCCGGCGGTTGAGGCTCGCGCGCCGATGCGCTGCGCCAGATGGCCTGAGCGCGGTGCGACCAGAAAGAACAGGAGTGCACAAGGCATCAGCGCCAGGCCGGCCTGCTGCGAGGTCAGGTATCCGGAGGATTGCCAGACCAGCGGCAGAAGAAAAATCATGCCGTAGATGCCAAAGGTCATTGCCGCGGTCGCGGCGACGGCTCCACGGAACGGCGGGCCACGGAACAGATCGAGCGGCACCAGGGCTGTGGTCGCCTTGCGATGCTGCACGCGCAGAAACAGCGGAGTGGCGAGTAGCGTCACCGCCAGCGAGACGATCCAGGCCTGGCCGCCGTCGCGGAAGGCGATGACGGCGAAGACCAGGCCGCCAAGGGCTGCGGCGCCGAGGATCTGGCCGCTGAGGTCGAGGCTGCGGCCGGTCGGATCCGCCGATTCCGGGACGACGGTGCGCGCCAGGATGAAGGCGGCGACGGCGAGGGGCACGGCGAGCAGAAACACGCTCTGCCAGCCGCAGCGGCCGATCAGCACGCCGCCCAGGGTCGGGCCGACAACAAAGGCGAGGCCGTTGCAGCTTGCCCAGACCCCCAATGCCCGGCGACGCGCGGCCTGGTCGGGCCAGACGACGCGGACAATAGCCAGCGAGGCCGGCAGCAGCATGGCCGAACCGACCCCTGTGGCCGCGCGCGCCACGATCAGCAGGCCGATGTTGGGGGCGAAGACGCAGGCGATGGAGGCGGCGGCGATGATGGCGGCCCCGGCCTGGAAGACCCGGCGGCGACCGAACACGTCGGCGCACAGGCCGCCGCTGAGCAGCAGGACGGCGTAAGCGAGGTTGTAGGCGTCGAGTACCCATTGCAGGGCGGTGACCGAGGCGTGGAACGCCAGGCCGATCGGTCTGGCGGCGAGATTGACGACCGAGGTGTCGACCTGGGCGACCAGCACGCCAAGGCAAAGGGTGAGGAGAACCAAGCCACGCCGGTCGGCGGCGGCGTCGACTGTGGCGGTCAGGTTGAGTGACATGTGGAGCGTTCCTTGGGGTCAGCGTCGGCGGTAAGCTACGCGGCCCCTGCTGACAGCGTTCTGTCAGCAGCCTGGCGAAGGCAAAGGTCTGTGATGCGACGCGGCGATCGGCTGTTCGACATCCTGCAGGTGCTGCGGACGCAAAGCGGCCCGATAACCGCGCGGGCATTGGCTGACCGGCTGGAAGTAACGATCCGCACCGTCTACCGCGACATCGCCACCCTGCAGGCTCGGCGCGTCCCGATCGAAGGCGCGG
>DASYBP010000753.1:0-3178 GCA_036500715.1 Rhodopila sp. | reverse complement strand
GACTGCACCGAGACCCCGTGAGGAAACGTCACACGCACGGCTCTGTCTACGGTGGCGAAGAGGTCACCCGTTAAGGCACACTAATGAATTGAGCCCCGCCCGCCACGCAAAGCCCTGCGGCGCTGCAAGCGGCTGAGCGGTACCGCCGGAGCAGTGTCGGCTTCCATGACAGAGCGGGCAAACTTGAGCAGATCATCCGGTTCGGCACTGATGGGGAGTTCCACCGCCGGTTCAGGCCGCGGCGCGGGTTCATTCGTGCCCTGCTTGTGCATGCGATCGAGCGCCGCCTGCGCATAGTGGCTGGCGCGGCTGAGCGCACAAGCACTACTGCGCAACCGAACCGCCTGGTTCAACGATACACCGGGACCGGCCGCGTTGCTGAGCGCATCGAGGGCACCGAAACCGAAGGCCATCGTCAGCGCGGCCAGGCGAAGTTCGTCGTCGCCACGTGGGTGATAGGTGACCAAAGTCGACCGGGCGACCTCTCGGGCTGCCGCCGTGTCGCCACCCGTGGCGGCGAGGAAAAGCGGGGCGAGCAACGTGAGGATCTTGTCCTGAAGTGGGTCGGTAGACTTGGACATCGCAGGGGACATTGCAGGGGGCATGGCGGGCAAACCCGTGTTCGTGATGCGTTCACGTCTTTTATGACGAATGGACGATCGAAGGCAAGAACAAAATGAGATCAATCGCCGCCAAACACCGGCTCGCCAAACACCAGCTCGCCAAACACCGGCTCTCGGCGTTGTCGCAGCGCGTTGAAGACAGTCCCAGGAACACGCAATCCATGGTCGTCGGCAAAACGCCGCCGCAAGGCTGCGAAATTCGCGTCCGCAGCCGCTGTCATTTGGGCGATCGCGTCGAAAACTCCGAGTTGCTCTGCCGAGAGCACCGCGTCAGGGTCCGGCTGCGCACCCCACACGTCCCACGGCAGAATCTCCCAGTGGTTCAGGGTGGCGAGATCGCGAACCAGGTTGCCGGCTACAAACCACAGGCCGCGCAACCGCGCGAATTCGATGCCAAATGCATCCGGATCGCATGCCCCGGCACGGCATCGAGTCCAGGCGTCGGGCGCGGTCAGAAACTGCTCCCGCGGGACGTCATGAACGTTGTGGCGGATCCCGAGCTTAGCGCGGAAGACCTCGTCGCATTGTGCGTCCAGCAGCGCCCAGCGGCTTTCCTGCGCGTTCCAGTATTCGCAAACCCAGTGGTCCTCGAACTTACCCTGGTTGAAATAGGCACCGAAGCCGCCACGGCCCCTGGCCGGCACGCCGTGGTGGCGAAAGATCGCAACAGCGAGCAGCATGTAGTGACGGCAGATGCCGACAAGGCGCTTCGCGGGCGGCCGGGCGGCATGCAGCGGCCGCTCGTCAAGTGTCAGCAGCCAGTCGAGCATCGCTTCGCATGGCCGTATATGGCTCTCCGCGCGCCGCGCTTCGGGCAACCGGTAGCCGTAGAACGGTTCCGCGACATGCTCGTAAATCAGCAACCCCTGGATGACACGGGCGATACCGGCCGGATCCGAGGGCAGGGCGTCAAGCAGCGTCGCGTGGCGGCCGGGACTGCTGAAGGTCGATTGCTGGGTATAGGCATCAAGCACGTGCGGCGGTGGGCCGCTGGAGCGGTGCGGATGGCCGGCAAATGTCGTTGCTGTCATGCTTCATCTCCCGTTCCGGATGACACAACCTTGCCTAGCGCGGATCGCGTTCCGGCGCTTGATCGCGGTTGCGCGGCGACGGGCGCTGGCCTTCCGGCTCCGTGCGGTTATGCTTGGGTCCGCCAGACCGCGACAAACCATCGCGACAAACCAAGGCGGAACCTACGTGAAACTCGCGTCCAAGACCTATCCGGCCAACGACATCGGCGCCGTCCAGGAGCTGTACCACTCCAACGGCTGGACCGACGGACTGCCGATCGTGCCGCCGACGCGCGAGGCGGTCGAGGCCTGCCTCGACTGGGCGATGACCCCGCCGGATGTCCTGGTCGGCATCGAACCGGTGCGCGCGCAGCCCGTCACCGCGGAGAAACTGGCGATCAACGCGGTGATGGCGGGCTGCCTGCCGATGCACTTCCCCGTCGTGCTCACCGCCTTCGCGGCCATGCTGGATGAGAAATTCCTGCTGCACGGTGCCACCGCCAGCACCGGCGGATGCGCGGTGTTCGTCGTGCTGAACGGTCCGATCCGGCTGGAGCTCGGCGCCGCCGGCGGCTTCAACGCGCTGGGCAATTCGGATCGCGCAACGGCGGTGATCGGCCGGGCGCTGCGCCTGGCGTTGATCAACATCATGCAGGTCCGCCCAGGCGAGATCGATCGTTCCACTCTCGGTCATCCCGGCAAGTTCACCTACTGTGTCGCGGAAGACGAGGAAGACACCACGTGGATGCCGCTGGCGCAGCTTCGCGGCATGCCGCCGGGTGCGTCGGCCGTAACCGTCATGGCCGCCGGTGCGCCACGGCAGATCATGAACGAATGGACCACCGAGCCGCGGGAAATCCTCGAGACCTTCGCCGCCGAGATGCGCGCCAACCTGCGGCACTACTCATTACATGCGGGAAACTACGCCATCATCATCCCAAAACAACTGCGCGAACACCTGCAAGCCGCCGGATGGAGCAAGACCGACATCGCTAACTTCATCCACGAACGCGCCCGAATCCCACGCCGCGAATGGGCCGACGTCGGCAAGGGCGCAGTGGTCCGCGATCGCGGCGACAGCATCTATCCCGCGCTGGAATCGCCGGACCATCTGCTGGTGGTTGCCGCCGGAGGCCCCGCCGGCGGCTTCGGCGCCGTCATCCCCCCGTGGCTCGGCAGCAAGAGCCGAGCGGTGACGATGGCGATCGGCGCCTGTGTTGACTGCGAACCGCCGAAAGGCTGAAATCCACGCCATGGTTTTCCAGGTCCTCGATCCCACGAACGAGTCCACACCGCCGCTCGGGCAACTCGCCCCCCGACCGGGTTCGTTGCGCGGCAAGACGGTCGGCTTCATCTCCAACGGCAAGGAGGGGACGAAGGGTTTCTTCGCCCATCTCGACCGTATGCTGCGTGACCAATTGGGCGTCGCCAACGTGATAAGCCGCACCAAGTCCAACTACAGCGCGCCAGCCGACGGCTATATCGTGGGCGAGATCGCCAATTGGGATTGCGTGATCACCGGGATCGGGGACTGAGGCAGTTGTT
>DASYBP010000752.1:0-1803 GCA_036500715.1 Rhodopila sp. | reverse complement strand
ACGCCGGAGGTGTCCGTTCTGGAGGCCGAGGATGTCGATGAGGCCCCTCGCCCGCCCGACCGACCGGCCCTCGGTCCGGTGGTGCTGCATGCGGGTTCGGATCCGGCGTTGGAGCGGGCGGGAAAGGAGGCCTTGGCATGTCAGCGTTGCCCGCTGTACGGGCCGGCGACGCAGATCGTATTCGGCGAGGGGCCGGCGGACGCGACTGTGATCTTCGTCGGCGAACAACCGGGTGATCAGGAGGACACGATCGGACGTCCCTTCGTCGGGCCGGCAGGGCAGATCATGGACCGGGCGATGGAGGAGTCGGCGATCGACCGGCGGCTTGTCTATGTCACCAATGCGGTGAAGCACTTCAAATTCACCCTGCGCGGGCGGCGGCGCATTCACCAGACGCCCGAGGTGCCGGAGATTCAGGCGTGCGGGTTCTGGCTAGATGTGGAGCGCGTGCATGTCCGGCCGAGGCTGCTGGTACTGATGGGCGGATCGGCGGCACGGGCGGTGCTTGGACGGGCGGTGACGATCAGCCGCGAGCGAGGACGGCCGATTGTGATGGCGGACGGGCAGACCGCGTTTGTCACCGTGCACCCGTCGTTCCTGCTGCGCATTCCGGATGCCGCGGCGAAGGCGCGTGAGTATGACGCGTTCGTCAGGGACCTGAAGGCGATCCGAGAGCTGATAGCGCAGGGCTAGTATCGCGCATCAGAGGAGCGCGATAACTTGCACTTTGCTTGAAGTGGCCGGTTCACGCGGGTCGCTTCGCTAACCACGCATCACCGCGATCGGACACTAGCCCCGCTGGATAAGCTCGATCGAGACGTTCTCCGGCGCGGTCAGGAAGGCGATCTGCACGCCGGGACGCGCGGTTGTCACGTCCATGGTGAAGCTGACCCCTTTCGCCTTGAGCGTGGCGACCGCTTCCCTGATGTCGGGCACAGTCAGGCCGAAGTGGTCGAGACCGAAGTACGGCGAGGCCGGAGCGGCAGCGGCCTTCCCCGGCAAGGCTTTGGCGACGAAGATTTTCTGGCCCGCGAGATTGAGGTCGATACGGATTGAGCCGTCGGGCTGCGGCGATCTCAGGACCTCGGCGCCGAGTTTGTCGCGATACCATTCCGCGGTGGCCTCGGGGTCGGGTGCGCGGAGATGGATGTGTTCCCAACTGAACTTTTGCATGTTTCCTCCCGAACGGCGTGGCTCGTTGGGATATTGAGGCACCCCGGCGGGATTTCGGCAAGGGCGGGTTGGGGTTGGTGGGGTAATCGGGTGCTTGCGCTGGGCGGTTGTTCGCGGCTAGGTCAGCCATCCGATGTGGCTGAGTGCGACGCTGGAGAGGTGCCGGAGCGGTCGATCGGGGCGGTCTCGAAAACCGTTGTACCCTTATGGGTACCGAGGGTTCGAATCCCTCCCTCTCCGCCAGAAGCCTGTTCGCCGGCGTCCAAATCCATCCGACAGTCCCTCAAAAATATCCGGTTTTAGGCCAATCTTCCCGCCTTACCCTTTTGCTATCGTTCTCTTGCGTCCGTCCCCGTTCGCGCTTAGGCCTAGGGGACACAATAGGGGACAGGATCATGCCGGGCCCGGCGACGCCGCTCACCGCAGCCAAGGTTCGGACTGCGCAACCGGGCCGCTATGGCGACGGCAACGGGTTGTATCTTCTCGTTAGAGACAACGGCACCGCGTTCTGGCTGTTCCGATACGTGATGGCGGGAAAGATGCGAGAGGCTGGCCTGGGGCGTGCTCGTGGCCCGAACTCGGTCTCCCTGGCCGACGCGCGCGCTGCTGCCGCACCGCTCTATCGGCTGG
>DASYBP010000751.1:0-1814 GCA_036500715.1 Rhodopila sp. | reverse complement strand
CGTTCTATCAGGATCTCGGTGCTGATCATTTCCAGACCGAGACGCCGCAGGCTCAAGCCAGAAAGCTCGCTCAACGGATCAGCAAGCTAGGCTTCAACTGCTCCGTCACCCCAAAGGACGCAGAGGGAGCAGTTTCTGTCTAGGCTCTTAAGACTAAGCGCGACTTCCTGGCTGTGGCGTCGGCGTGGTACGCAACGATACGGCGGAGCTTTTGCCGATCACGACCGGTCACGATTACGGCGATCGCGTGGAGGTAGCCTCTGGCCGCGCCCGCTTGATAATGCCATCCTGAACCCCCGCCGATCCCTAGTCAGCCGCGTTGCGGTGCGGCTGCGCGTCGGCAAAGGCAGCCTGATCCACTTGTCGCGTCGCAATCCGGTCGCATAGCGGCGCCTCGCAACGGCATGCCTCGGCGGGACTAAGCTTTACGCAATCGTGCTGACTGTGCGGTCACCATCTCCAGCAGGGCATCCACCGCCCCGCTGCGATAGCGCTCGGAATGCCGCACCACGTGGAAATTCCGTACCGGCAAGTCGAACGGTACCTGGTGGAGCAGGCCCGCCTCAAGGCTGGGCGCCGCAACCGACGCCGAGATGGCGGTTGCGCCCAATCCAGCCTCGACGGCTGCGCGCACGGCCTCGTTGGAGGGCAATTCCAGCACGACCCGCACCGCCGCTGCTGATACGCCGCAAGTCTGCAGCGCTGCCTCGAAGACTGACCGCGTGCCGGATCCCGGTTCGCGCAGCACCCATTCAGTTTCGATCAGCCTTTGCGGTTCAAGCCGATCGATCGATGACCAGGGATGCTCGACACCGACAACGATCACCATCTGGTCGCGTGCGACCTGTTCCACCGTCAGCATAGGGTCTTCGATTGCGCCTTCGATAAAGCCGATATCGGCCGCGCCTTGGTGCACCGCGCCGGCCACCTGCGCCGTGTTGCCGATCGCGAGACTAATATCGACTCCGGAATGGGCGCGGCGAAACGCAACCAGATGCCGCGGCAACCAGTAGCTCGCGATGGTTTGGCTGGCCTGCACCGCGAGGGTCCCGCGCTTGAGGCCGCCCAGATCGGACAGCACCAACTCTGCCGCCGCAGCGCGCGCCAACACGGCCCGGGCTTCGATCAGGAACAGCCCGCCGGCCTCGGTCAGTTCGATGCCGCGGCCGACCCGATGAAACAACTTTGTCCCGTGCCGCGCTTCCAGCGTCGCAATGGCCATGCTGGCCGCCGATTGCGCCAGATTGAGCGCCTCGGCTGCACGCGTGACGTGCTGCCGCTCCGCCACGGCGACGAAGACCCGTAACTGCTCGAGCGTCATGCGCCACATACTGACATCCCTGGCGCTTGGCGGCTACGCCGATGCCCGGTTGATCGCCCGTGAATGCTGAGCCAGCACACGGCGAAGAAGCTTCGAAAGCGTCACGTCGCCGCGGAATTCAGCGCCCGTTCGGCCGCATCGAATCATCGGCCAAATACATAGTGCTCTGGACCGTGATCACAGCAATGAGTAAGCCAAAAACGTTGCCAGAACAAACCCAGCCGCCCAAAGCTATCCCGATGATGGTGGGATGGAGATACTCGTCCGCGGG
Source organism: Rhodopila sp. (assembly GCA_036500715.1). Lineage (GTDB taxonomy): Bacteria > Pseudomonadota > Alphaproteobacteria > Acetobacterales > Acetobacteraceae > Rhodopila. The sequence goes on along the minus strand of DASYBP010000751.1, from coordinate 222 downwards.
CGATTGGGCTGGCAAGTATTGAATGCCGCAACGCTGCGTCGGCTGTGCCGTCAGCAATGACAAGCGAGGTGAGAAAGCTGTCGCGGACGTCGTTTTGCCCGTCCTCGGGTAGGTGAGCCGCTCGTGATTGCGGGCGATGCAAACCTGCGACCCCGCCCGGACCATCTCCAGTACAGCCCTATACTCGGATTGATCGTCGGATGGATGTGAATGCCTCTCCGG
>DASYBP010000750.1:0-3191 GCA_036500715.1 Rhodopila sp. | reverse complement strand
GCCGGCCATCAGCCCAGCCCAGCGGGATGCTCTGGGCAAGACCGCGACGGCGGCGCTGCGGCGGCTTGGCTACCGCAACGCCGGCACGCTGGAATTTCTGTATCAGGACGGTCAGTTCGCATTCATCGAGATGAATACCCGCCTGCAGGTCGAACATCCGGTGACCGAAATGGTCTGCGACGTCGATCTCGTCCGCGAGCAGATCTGCGTCGCCGCCGGCGCTCCACTCGGCTACGACCAAAGCGATATCACGTTCGGGGGTCACGCGATCGAGTGCCGGATCACCGCAGAGGATCCGATGACCTTCGTTCCAACGCCAGGCCGGGTGACGGCGTTCCACGCGCCCGGAGGTCTCGGGGTGCGGGTGGACTCGGCGCTGTACGCGGGGTATTTCGTGCCGCCCTATTATGACAGCCTGGTGGCGAAACTGATCGTGCACGCGCCGACGCGGGAGCGGGCGATCGACCGGATGCGGCGGGCGCTTGACGAGTTCGCCGTGGTGGGAATTCAGACCACGATCCCGCTGCACCGGCGGATCGTCGATGAACCGGAATTCCAGGCCGGCGACTACACCATCCACTGGCTGGAAAAATTCGTCGCGGGCGGCTGACCTGCGTTGCAATGAAGGCGCATCAAGGGGGATGACGCGATGGACTGGAAACTCAACGGCGTACGCGTGATCAAGGGCGACCAGCTCGATACCAACACGGCGCAGACACCGGGCATGAATCGGGCGGCGGCGATCAACCTGGCAAGGGTCGGGGCCCAAAAGATCTGGGCGGGGACAGTCAATATCCACCCCAACGCCAAGACCGGGGCGCACCACCACGGCGCGCTGGAAAGCGTAATCTACGTGGTCCGCGGCAAGGCTCGGATGCGCTGGGGCGAGAAACTGGAATATGTCGCCGAAGCCGAGGCCGGGGACTTCATTTTCGTTCCGCCTTACGTGCCGCACCAGGAGATCAACGCCTCGGCCGACGAGACGCTGGAATGCGTCCTGGTGCGCAGCGACAACGAGGCGGTGGTGGTGAACCTCGACATCGAAGCGGTGGAGAAGCCGGAGGCGGTGTTCTGGGTCGACCCGATCCACAGCCGTCCGAACTGACAGGGCGTACTGTGGCAAAATAGCACCGCGTCTGACGCGCGCAAGCGTCGGCTGGGCCCAGCCACCCGGCGCCGGTTTTGCCGCCGGTTCGGCGTGCCTATATCGTGGCCTGAGGCTTCGGCTTGCAGCGGACCTGACCCTGAGATGAAACATTGGCGGATCGAAAACGTTGCCTGGGACACGTTCGAGCCTGAGGCTGTCGACGCTGAACTTGTGCCCCTGGTGAAAGCCGCGGCGATGGTCGAGCGGAACGGGCGCGACTACGCCCGCTACCTCGGCGGCGTGTTTCATGACGACCCGGATTTCCGCAACGCCGCCGATTACTGGGCCGAAGAAGAGGTCCAGCACGGTGATGCCCTGGCCAGATGGGCCAGCCTGGCCGATCCGGGATGGGATTTTGCCGCTGCGTTTGACCGTTACCGCGCGGGCTTCACCATCAAGACAGATGCCGATGCATCGATCCGCGGCTCGCGGACCGGCGAACTGATCGCCCGCTGCATGGTGGAGACCGGCACGTCCAGCTTTTACACCGCGCTGAGCGAGGCGGCCGCGGAGCCGGTGCTGAAACAGATCTGCAAGCTGATTGCCGCTGACGAGTACCGTCACTTCAAACTGTTCTACGACCACATGCGCCGATACTTATCGCGTGAGAGCATCGGCATGATCACCCGGCTGCGAATCGCACTCGGCCGCATCGGCGAGTCCGAGGACGAGGAACTCGCCTATGCGTACCATTGTGGCAACGAACCGGAGTCGCGGACATTCCGGCGTGACCGCTGCACCGCTGCCTATCTGGCGGGCGCGATGCGGTTCTATCGGTACCGCCATATCGAGCGCGGTACCGGCATGGTCCTGAAGGCGGTCGGCCTGCCGCCGCGCGGACGGCTTTCGGCAGGGGCCACAAAGCTGGCGTGGCACCTGATGCAACGCCGCCAGCGTCGCTTTAGCGAACAGCTCGCCGCCTGAGTCCACGCGTAACCTCCAAAACGGGAAGCTGCCTGAGCGCTCCGCGTTCGATGGCGGCGGCGTAACCGCAATCCCGTTGGGTCCCACGCAGGCAGTTGGCGGGTCCGTTCGTTGACGGAGCCTCCGACATGAGCCGGTTCTTGCGGCCGATGTCGTATGCGCCAGGTTCCTGCGAGGGGAGGCAATCCGCGGCCCTCAAAGATGGGATGATGGTGGTCGTGCCGCAGAACGTGTGGCATCAGTTCCAGGCGCCGGACGGTGTGCGTGTGATGACGACGACACCGCAGCCAACTCAGCATCTGACGGTCGATGTCCCGGATCCGCGTACGGTAGTCTGAGGCACACTGAGACAGTTCGCTTGGCGGCCCGGTCCGGCGACGCCCGCCGAGAATTACCCCAACGTCTGACGCAAAAACCCAGTCCGAGACTGCGCCCCTGCCAGCATGAACGCCGCGTCCTGACCGGACAGAATAAACCGAGCGCCCATCCCGATGTAGCGGGGCATGATGGTTTCGTTATAGATGCCCGCCATTCCCGCAAATTTTCCCGCGCGCGCACAGGCGCCGATCATCGTGGCGTAAGCCTCGGCCAGCCGGTCACTGCCGAATTCGCCTGGGATGCCCATCTCGGCGCAGAGATCGTTGGAACCGATCAGCAGCACATCCACACCCGCCACGCCGGCGATTTCGGCCGCATTCGCGATCGCCACCGGGGTTTCCAGCATCACTACCGTCAGATTGGCGGCATTCAGCGCCTTGACCGCCTCACCGGTACTCAGTTTGCTCAACTGGTAATGCGGCCCCCAGCCGCCCACCGAACGGTGTCCGACCGGCGGATATTTCAGCTTCTCCACCACCTCCCTGGCCTCGGCTGCGGTGTCGACATGCGGCACGACGATGCCCATCGCTCCGTTGTCCAGCGCGCGGGTCGCGATGGAATACTGCCCGTTTGGCACCCTGGCGATCGGCGCGATCCCGGCGTCCAGCGCCGCGGCCGAGATCTGTGCGCAGGCGTCCAGCGACATCGTGCCGTGCTCCATGTCCAGGAACAGCCAGTCGAACCCGGCGGTCGCCATCATTTTGGCGATCTCCACGCTGCGCGTGGTGCGAATGCCGACCCC
>DASYBP010000749.1:0-9214 GCA_036500715.1 Rhodopila sp. | reverse complement strand
GACTGCCGCTTTTTATGATGATACCAGAACGAGCGGCTTGCGTCATCGACGCCAATACGCTGGTCGGTGCGGCCACGCGGATGCCGGTACCATAGTCGATGATCACCAGCGAAAGGAAGCGTTGGAAGTCGGCGGTGACAGCGGCGGTGCCGACGGCCAGGCCAAGTGTTGGAACGACCAATCGGTCGGCGAAGCGTTCGGCGTGGTTCTGGATGCGCGTATCGCCGATTGGCGCCGCATCGACAAGTTTGGCGATCTGCCCGGCCACCGTGTCGATACCAACACGAACCGCGCGAACGGTGATCTGTCCCTCCCGCAGCCCGGTCGCGGCGAACACCATTTCGCCTCTGCCGCGCGCGACGGGCAAGCCTTCCCCGGTTATGGTTTTCTGATCGACCATTGCGTCGCCTTCGACCACCTCTCCGTCCACCGGGATCATTTCGCCGGGATAGACGACGACCAGATCGCCGGTCGTCACCTGGATCGCGGGGACGGACATCACTCTGCCTTCGACCAGCAGCCAGGCGGTCCGGCTTTGAAATTCCATCAGGTCGGCGATCGCGCGTTTTGATCCTCGTGCCGTCAGATCGCGAATCCAGTCGCCCAGCCGGATCAACCACGTGATGATGCCGCCGGTCACCATCAGCCCCTGACCGATCGACGCCGTGATCGCCAAAGTATCCAGGAAATCAACGTTAAGCCGCCTTTCGCGCTGCCAGACTCCCCAGGCACGCGTGGCGATTGGCCACGCGTTCCAGACCATCAGCGGGACATTGGCGGCAACGGCCAGCGGGCTGGTCGAGAACGCGAGGACGAGCGAAACCGTTGGTAGTGCCAGCACGGAAGGGCCGAGCGTAGCGGCGGGTGCGGGATGACGGACCGGCGGTTGCGGCGGGAGCGAATCGGGCAGTTTGGTCTGCGCAAGCAGCGCGATCAGATCGCGTGGCGTCACGCACCGCATGTAATCCAGCATCGACTCCAGGAGCGGGCGGCAGGACTCTTGGTAACTGATTACCAGGCTGGCGCATCCGTGGTTGATCCGCGCGTCGAGAATGCCCTCCTGCGCGACGAGCCATCGCACGATCTTGGCGTTGCCGCGCGGCGTCGATGAGAGCGCCGGGATGTGAAGCCGGACGCGCCCAGGGATCCAATGCCGAACCGAGACTTCCATCGTCCGGTTCAATCGTTGCGGCGGGCGTTCATCGGAGACATCAGCCGGCTACTCTTTGTCCGCGTCATGCGCGTGCAACTCAACGAAGTGATTGAGCGAGAATATCGCCAGCGTGACCCACATCGGCGTCGCCGCCGCGGCGCCAACCTCCAGGAATGTGACGCCGGCCAGAGCGACCGGGACCATAACCTTGAGATCGAGGTTGTTGCCGGTCGAACGCTTGATGTCCCGGTCCAGCTTCTTCACCGCTTCCACGACGGTTTTCGCGATGGTCGAGTGCTCTGCCAGGAATTCGGCCTCATCGGCGATATTCCCCGTTAGCTCGTCTATTTTGTTCGGTGGCGGGCGGACCGGCGAGCCGGCGGGAGCAAGCTTCACGTGCGTGTGCTTCATCCGGTCAATGTACTGAAGCAGGGTCGAGATGTCGGCGTGATGCTCATGATCGTAATAAATGATCACACTGCCGGATTTCGCCTTGACGTCGACCGCGTCGACGCCCGGGATTTTGCTGATCGCTGCTTTGATTTGATGCAGAAGCTCAGGGTTATGTTGGGCTGCTGGAATTTTCAACCTGACGCGGCCCTGCACGGCGTGGGCCAGTTCGGCCAGATGCGACCCTGCCGGCTGAGCGGCTCCCGCTGTCGATGCAAAGTCTGCTTTCAGTGCGCCATTGACCAAGTCAGGGCTGGTGCCATGCTCGGAATGGGGAGTTCCGGCCGGCCCGGAACGCGATTTGCCGGGGGCGCTCACGCGTGCGGCGGGTCCTCGGGCGGCGGGGCACCTTCCGCATGAACCTCGGCGACAATGTCCTGCACCTGCTCCGTCGCCTCGGCCGCCGCCTCACGCGCCTTGCGGCCGAATTTGTAAGCGCTTCGAATAGTTGACCGAAATACCGGCTGGAGCGCGGCGCCCAGTCGGGGCATGTACTTTGGCGCCACCGCCGCGGCCAAGCCAATTACCATGCCGGGTATCAGCGCGGATTCAATGAGGGCGGCGCCCACGACTATGACGCCGATCGTGGTTGCCTGGGTCTTGAAATCGCCCGACGACCAGCCGGAGTCACTTTCAGCCTTTGACGGCTCCGCGCTGTGCGCGCCTGGGCCGTTGAGTCCGTCGCTCATTGTGGTTCCCCAATGTTCCCCGGGCCGGCCCGAGTTTTGCACCATCTCTACAGCCTACAGCGGGGGCTGCAACGGGTAACCGAGTACTACTGTTAAGATTTGATGGCGGCGAGGCGAGATCGATGGTCGAAAATTCCGCCGTGTTCCGATGGCGAAGCCCAACCGTCACTTGACGCATCAACGCGTTCGTCTAACGTCTTCAAACGGCTAGTATCGCGCATCAGAGCAGCGCGATACGTCGCACATTGCTTGAAGTGGCCGATTCACGCGGGAATCGTGATCGCCGCGCGACTCACGCTTCACCGCGATCGGACACTAGACGGTGCCGGTTGTTCTTTGGACGCCTTCCTTGTCAGACTTGGGAGACACGCATGTCATCCAGCGCTACCGCCGCGAACGACTTCGATGAGGCGGAACCGGACGAGTCAGTGATGCAGTCGGTGGCGGATGCCATGGCAAATGCGTCCAAAACGGCCTCGGACCACGCCGCCAAGGTGACGCGGGCGGTGGCGGGCGCTGGACCAAAAGCCGTGCAGTCGGCGTCGCGGGTGGTATACACCGGGGCCTACCTCCTGGCTTATGCGGTGGTCTACCCTGCGGTGTTCGTTGCGCAATCGTTGCCCCAGCAGAACCCGGTGATGAACGGTTTCCGCGATGGCGGGATAGCCGCGGTTGACGCGCTCAAGGGTGGAGGTCGCGAGTAGTTGCAGCGATACCGGGTCATCGAGGATTGAGCCGGGAATCCGGGAAACAGCCGCATGGTCGATCAACTTGACCCTCGCGAGCCAGCCCCTGGTGCGGACGTTGAGATTGTGCTCGCGGTTGACGGTGTTATTCGGGTCGAGAGCGCACTGCTGTTCGCCAAGGCGGACAGCCTGCTGTGCAGGCGCTTCCTTGAGCGGGTGTTTCTAGCGCCGGAAATCGACAGCGTGGCGATATCCGCTCGCGGCATCCCGTCCGCAGACCTGCGCTTCGATCCGTGGCGATATCGGGTGCGCGAGGTCTTGCGGCGCCTGGCAGCGCTGCTCGTCGAGCGCGGAACCAAAATCACCCACGCGTGCGGAAGGCTGGCGATCGCGCCGGCGACGACCGCGCGCGACCAGGCCGGCGTCGTTCGCTATCGACAATACGGCCATTTGGTGACGGGCTGGCAGGTATTGAGCGACAAAGCCGGCGTCATCCGGCTGAAGAACCCGGTACTCTATCGCAAGGCCAGCCTTTGCCAGGCGATCGAGCGCGAATTGATGAGCGTGCTTGGGATCGATCATTACGTCACCAGCGCGATAAGATGTTCAGTACGTATCGAATATGACCCCCGCCTGCTCGGTCCGGTGCAGATCATCGAGATTCTCGACGGTGCGCTGGCCAACGCGGAACATCCGTCGCAGCTGGACAAGATCGATCTGGATCTGCCGATCTGCGCAGCCTCGGTGCCGCTGGCCGCGGTTGCCCAGTTCGCGATGCCGGCGTTGCTGCCGGCCGCTGCGGCGGTGTTTGTCTATACAGCCATTCCCAGCTTCAAGGGCGCCTATCGGGTGCTGTTCAAAGAGCGGCGGCTGGGTGTGGATCTGCTGGATTCGATCGTTGTCCTGGGCTGCCTGGCCACGGGCCAAGTGCTGCCAGGGGCTGTTTTGGTGCTGAGCCTGGCGATTGGCCGGTTCCTGGTGCGCCGGACGGAGGACAATTCAAAGAAGCTGTTGACGGGGGTGTTCGGCAAGCAGGCGCGATTTGTGTGGATGCTGAAGGATGGGGTCGAGATTCAGGTACCGCTCGATCGGCTGCAACGGCGTGACGTTGTTGTCGTGAACACGGGCGAGGTGGTGCCGGTGGATGGTATCATCGTAGACGGGCTGGCCATGATCGATCAGCACGCACTGACCGGTGAGGCGACACCGGCGGAGAAGGGCGTCGGCGACCGCGTGTTTGCCTCCACGATCATAGTCGCCGGCAAAATGTGCGTACAGGTCGAGACGTCCGGCAACGACACTGCGAGCGCGAAGATTGCGCGGATCCTGCAAGACACCGCCGGCCACAAACTCGCCTCCCAGCATCGGGGTGAACGGCTGGCCGATATGGCGGTGATACCGACCCTGGCGATTGGTGGCGCCGCGCTGGCGACGATGGGTTCGGCTGGGGCGGTGGCAGTGATCAACAGCGATTTTGGCACCGGCATCCGAATGGCGGCACCGCTGGCGATGCTCTCCACGCTGGCGCTCTGTGCGCAGAAGGGGATCTTGGTCAAAGATGGAAGGGCGCTGGATATTCTATGCGAAATCGATACGGTTATCTTTGACAAGACCGGCACCTTAACTCGCGAGCGGCCGGAGATCGGACGGATCGTCGCGGCCAATGGCTTCGCGCCTGAGCAGATCCTGAGTTTCGCAGCGGCGGCTGAACAGCGGTTCCATCACCCCATCGCGTTGGCGATTCTTGACAAGGCCGCGGACGAGGGTCTGCAACTGCCAGCCACCGACGCGACGCAATATAAGGTTGGATATGGGATCACCGTCGGGGTGGGCGGCTGCCGCGTCCGCGTCGGCAGTCCCCGCTTCATGGAAAATGAGGGTATTGAGCTGCCGCTTGAGGTCGAGGCAGCGCTGTCTGATGCCCATCGCCAAGGTAACACGATGGTCATGGTCGCCGTCGACGATCATTTCGGCGGCGCCCTGGAGTTGCGGGCAGCGGTCCGGCCCGAAGTGCGGGCCATCGTTCAGGGCTTGCGGCGCCGCGGCATCAAACATCTGGCTATCATCTCGGGGGACCATGAAGCGCCGACCCGCAAGCTCGCCACCGAACTTGGGATGGACCGCTATTTTGCCCATGTCATGCCGGGGGACAAGGCTGAATACGTCGAGAAGCTGCGCAAGGAAGGCCGCAAGGTCTGCTTTGTCGGCGACGGCATCAACGACGCTATCGCGCTCAAGCAGGCGAATGTGGGGATTTCGTTGCGCGGAGCGACATTGATTGCGACCGACACTGCCCATGTCGTGTTCATGGAGCAGAGCCTCGGCAAGCTGTGCGAGTTGCTCGATATTTCGCACGGGCTGCGCCGCAACGTGCGCAACAGTTGGGTCATGATCATTGTCCCCAATGTTATCTGTATCGCCGGCGTATTCTTCCTGGGGTTCGGGATCGGTGCATCTGTGGTCACCAATAATGTCGCCGGGCTGGGCGCGCTTGCCAATGGGATCTGGCCGATGCGCCGGGTCGCCCAGCTTGAGGCCGAGCGGCGGCATTTGCGTGAATTGCGGCTGGGATGACACTCGATGCGTGTTGATTTAGGGGGTCATGTTGTTGCCGAGCGGCACTGATCATTCGGAATCGGTTTCTCGATCGAAATCCGTTTCCCTTGAAACCAAGGACGCCGTTTTGGAAACGCGCGATAGGATCGGCCCAAGCCAGGATGGTCCGGTCAAGCCGCCGCGATTCAGGATTTTTATTGTCGATTCCGGGTGGAATTCGGCGGCGCGCAGAGTTTTGCACGACAACTTTGAGCTGTTGCGGCAACTGCAGCGGGAAAGCCCGATCTACTTTCTGGGTAGAGAGCGGTCGGTGGAGCTCATGCGGATCTATCCGGCGCTCGTGGGCAAGGATCCGATCATCCGGGTGCACATAATCGACCGCGGAAAACAGCGCCGAAACGCTGGGTTTCATGGTTTCCGGCTGCATCTCGGCCTGTTGCGGACGTCAGAAGATGCGCTTCTGGCGCTGCAGAATTTTGCCAAATTCGTCGGCACCCATCGTGACTCGGCGAATCTTGAAGCCGACATGCGCGCGAAATTGCGCCGTGAAGGCCTGCAAGGGGCGTTGGAGATCGTGCTGCAGGGGGAAGCCCATGGCGTCAGCATCTGAACGGAGGAGGTAGACAATGTTGGAAACGAGTGGGGATATTGTCAGCATTGGTCTCGGCGCGCTGGCCGTCGGTTACATCGTCTATGAGATTGACCGCCGGCAACGTCGGTTGCACGAGATCTGGGGCGTGCTGGGAGCCCACGATGAAGCGCGCACAGCGCTGCTTGAGAAGATGGTTGAGACCGGCGAACTGCAACCGTATACCGGAGGGGCGCTCCCATGATTGACGGAAACGGGAACCGATCCGTCTCAAGCCAGGTGGCTTTACGCGCCCAGCCGGTTGAAGCCCGCGTGGTTCGGCTTGATCGTCTGACGACCGAAGTCGGTTGGCTGCTGGTGACTGCCGGCGTGATAGGGGTCATCGTGCCGGGGATTCCGGGGATGCCGTTTTTGCTCGTTGGCGTGCTGGTGGTAACGCCGGGCGGGTCCAAATTGCTTTCGCGCTGGGCCGGAGACACGCCGCCTCGGTTCCTGAACGGTGCGATGAAGCAACTTGGCCGGTTTCTCGACGATCTCGAACGACGTTACCCCTGATGACATGTCCGCATCTCGCGTCTTTTCTGGGGTTACCATAGAACTCGTAGAGCGAATCAAGCAGGTCGCGCGTGACGAGCACGGTGTCCGATTTGATCCTGATGACGGACCGACCGGACTTGCGACCGGTCAGACGCCGTTTGGCGAATGTGTGGTGCGTTTCGCGCATCGAGGCGCGCAGGCCGCGATTGTGCTGACCCTGCTGAAGAAACCGATGCTGTTGCCGGCCGAAGTGTTATGGACGGCGTTCAAGGAGGAAATCGACCGCTGTCGCGGGCTGATCTGAGCCGATTACAAGAGGCTTAAGGCGGTTGAATAAACCCCCGAACAGGCGACAAGAGTGAAGACGATCGCGACAGCTACCGCGTAGATGCCGCGTAATCGCAGATCGTCCGGCAGGTCCCGCCGAGCAAGACGGTATAGAAAACCGAGAACGATCGGTAGGAGCAGGGCGTTCAGCACCCCGACCGCGATCGCAAGGCGGACCAGATTTACGCCCGAGGCCACCAACGCACCGCCGGCAATCAGGACGCCGGCAAAGGCGCCATAGAACCACGGAGCCTGTGCCGGGCTCTCGCTTAAGGAATGGCGCAAATCGAGTACCTCACCAAACGCCCAGGCCGCGGTCAGACAAACCACGATCGCGGCGACAAGGGCACCGCCGCTCAGTCCCAGCGCGAACACGGTGCGCCCGGTGGTGGGTCCGATCGCGACCGTGAGGGTGCCGGCGATCTCGCTGATCCGATCAAAACCGTGCCCGGTTGCGGTATCATGACGAACAGCCGACGCCGCAACGATCAATACTGATATCGTAATGATCTGACACAGCACCGCGCCGGTCAGAGTTTCGATGCGGGCGACAGAGAGGTGAACGCGGGTCAAACCTTTGTCGATGCTTGCCGATTGCTGATAAAAGATCGCCCACGGGATGACGCAGGTGCCGATGCTTGCCGCCAGCAAATACAGATAGCCGTGGTCGCCGAGTGGGATTTGCAAGATCTGTCGCGCGATCTCGGCGGCGTCCGGCCGGGCCTGCCATGCCAGGGCGATGAAGGCCAGTTCGCACAGTCCGATTGCGATGGCCACGCGTTCGACCGAGCGGTAACTGCCGGTCAGGACGATGATCAGCAGACCGGCGGCGGCTACAGCGCTCGATTCCCAGACAGGCACGCCGTATAGCTGTCCTACGCCCGCGAGCCCGCTCAGTTGCGTCACCAGCGCGCCGACGCAGCTGACTGTCAGCGTGATAAGCAGGATCACGGTCGGCAAGCGCCCCAGGCGATGCAGTGCCAATTGAGCCAGCCCCTGCCGTGTGGCCAGGCCCAATCGTGATGCGAGTTCCTGTGCCATGAACAGGGCCGGTATCAACGCGACCTGCACCAGCAGGAGTTGGTAGCCCCATTGGGCACCGCTCTGCGCCGCGGAGATGACGCTTCCGGCCTCGGTATCAGCCAGCATCACCACCAGTCCCGGCCCAACAGCGAACGCCAGATGATACCAGCGACGTCCACGCGGGGACCGGTTCGACGCACGTTCAGTCATTGGCGTCACGGTAAGGCTCCGGCCAGTTATGTCCGCGCGGGCATGGGGGATTGTCTATCGTGTGGATTCCGTTGAGACTTGTATCGCGCATCAGAGCAGCGCGATACGTCGCACTTTGTTTGAAGTGGCCGATTCACGCGGCGATCGTGATCGCTTCGCGACTCACGCTTCACCGCGATCGGACACTAGGGCGGACGGAAAACCAGGTCTATTGACAGGTTTCCTGTTTCGCGCTTCGCGGTGCGCGTTGGGGGCGGTCCCGGGTTCCCCGCTGGTCATGGGTCCTGCCCGGACAAATGATACGTGATCAGAAGCCTGGGAGGGAGGAACAGCAACGATGAAGACTTCCATAGCCGGAGCCGCTCTAGCTGCCATCATGGCGACCAGCGGGGTTCAGGCCGGCGTATCATCTGATGATTTTTCGGTCAAAACGACAGGCGATCTGGTGAAGCTGTGTTCGGCGGAAACCACGGATCCACTTTATGCCGCCGCGATTCACTTCTGCCATGGCTTCGGTGTGGGTGTGTTTGAGACTGAGCAGCTGCATCAGACTGCATCCCGCGCGGCGCCGCTGTATTGCGCGCCCAACCCGATGCCCACGCGGTCCCAGGCGGTGGCCGGATTTGTCCAGTGGGCGGCGGCGAACCCCACGGTGACCAACGAGGTGCCGGCGGCGGGCGTGCTGCATTACCTTATCGACACCTATCCCTGCCCGACCAAGCGCCGCTGACGCGCCAGCGAGGAGTTTGAACATGCAAAAGCTCATCGTCCTTTTGGCACTGACATCGTTGTTGATTTCATGTTCCGATTTGTCATCGACACAGCAACGGGCGCTGACCGGCACCGGCATCGGTGCCGCCGGCGGAGCGGTGCTGGGCGCTATAGGCGGCAACGCGGCGCTTGGGGCCGTCGCGGGCGCTGGCGCCGGCCTGGTTGGCGGCCTGGTGGTCGACCGGGTCAAGAAGAATGAGGCCTCAGCCTATCGGAGTGGCTA
>DASYBP010000748.1:0-3447 GCA_036500715.1 Rhodopila sp. | reverse complement strand
GCGGTGCCGATCGTGGCACTGACGGCGGACGCGGTGTCCGGTGCTGAAGACCGCTATCTCGAGGCGGGCATGGATGCCTATCTCAGCAAGCCGCTGTCGCCGCACACGCTGATGGCGACGATGGACGCGCTGGTGCGGGGTGAGCAGGGGAGAAAACTGGCGGCGCCGGTGGTGGATGCGGCGGCCATCACGGGGTTGCGCGGGTTCCTGGACGATGCGCAGTTCACCGCGTTTATCGCGGAGGCGGTGCGTGACCTGGCGGTGCGGATCGACGGTTTGGGGGTGCGGATTGCCGCGGGGGACCTGGAACCGGTGGCGCGCGAGGCGCACGACCTGGTGTCGGCGGCCGGCAATTGCGGCGCCGGTGCGGTCAGCGCCCTGGCGCGCTTGGTGGAGCAAGCAGCGCGGCGCGGCGATGCGACGGAGGCGGAGCGGTGTTTCGCGGAGATGCGCGGCGCGGGCGGCAGAGCGGCCGAGGCGTTGGGGGAACTGCTGGCGGCGTAGCGCGGCCAGGGGCAAAGCCCCATAGGCGCGAATTTAAGGTGGCCTGAGCTGGCAGGCGCGCGGCGTTCGTTTGCGCGGGGCCTCGGCCAACCTGCGTTGGAAGCGACGCAGCGCCGCTCGGGTGCAGAGGCGTGGTGATGGCACGATGGCAGCGAGCAACAAGCGGCGTGCCGTCGCCCAAGCACGCCACAGCGACGGCTGCGATAGCTTGTGCTCAGTGGGCCGAGGGGGGAAAACCGACGATCTCGTTGGCAAGATCGTCGGTCAGTACCGCGGCAATCAAATGTGCCAGCAGCCATGTTCGTGCCAGCACCGGATCCGCCGACGGCAGCTCATCCAACCGGCCCAGCGTCTTCAGGCGCTTGAAGCCGATCTCCACCTGCCAACGGTCACGGTAGCTGATGATGACCTGCTCGGTCGAGCTTGTCTCCTGCGACAACGAGGTGAGCAACATCATGAAGCCGGCCGCCTTGGCCGTGCGTGCATCGAGCGTGTGGCTCTTCTTGCTGGCCTTGCGCGCTCGCCGGGTGCGCTGGCGTTCGGCAATGTCCGGCGGCAGGGGCTGGATCACCAGGCGCAGTCCGCGATCGATGCCCTTGACCCAGACCGGATGTTCGCTCGGCGAGGCACCCTCGGTGAGCAATGACATGAGGTCGATCCGCTGGCCGTTGGCATCATGCAGCACGAGCGAGCGCCAACCGATGCGGGTGATGAAATCGCTGCCCTCGCCCAGCACGGCTTGCAGTGAGCGGACCCGCGCGTAGCCGCGGTCCATGACCATCACCCGCCCGGCACCGATCCGCGTGCGGCTCGCGGTCTCGGCCTGCCGGGAGGGGGTCAGAACCAGATCGGTAAAGCGCCCCAGGGCCGGGTCATAGCGCGCGTGCAGGCGCCAGTCGTCGCCTGACCCAGGGCTGCAGATCACCGATCCGTCGACCAGCGACAGCGCGATCTCCCCCACCGCGGGCGCGCTGTCACGGTCCAACCGATGGGCCAACAGCGCAGCCAGGATATGCTCCAGCCAGTCACCGAGCTTGCGCAGCCGGCCTTCCACCGCCTTGTCGCTTAGGTCGGCGATCCCGGCATCCGCGGCCAGCGCCGCCGCCTCACGCAACGACTGGCGGCCGGGGCCCCAGATCAAGGCCAACCGCAACAATGCCTCTGCCGTGCGGATCTTGCGCCGGCGCCGCAGCGCGCCGAACTGGCGCGCGCTTGCCTCGAGATCAACAACAGACGAAATGATGGCGACGACTGATTGCCAGTTGCCAGATAGCAGTGGAGATGGCTTGCCCATCTCCCCCAAGAATCACGCCGGCCCGTGGTCATGCACGCTTAGATTCGCGCCTATAGGGCTTTGCCCCTGGACCCCACCAAGGGGCTCTGAGGCTGTGAGGGTTTCCGCTGCGGCTGGGCCGGCGGTGCACGAGCGGCGACAGTAGCGCGTGGCACCGCCGGCCTGGCTTGTGCTGCGGCCGGCGCTGCGTCTGGCCGGCGCTGCGTCTGGGCGGCGGCGCGATGCGGTGCGGGTCGGCTTGGGGCTGCCGTGATCAGGCGGTCGTCCAAGCGATCTCGCGCAGTCGCGGAATGCGCAATATACAGCGTAAATTGTGTGCCAGCGCGTGCCACAGCGCCACGGCGCGGACCTTCCGCGTGCCGCGCACGTTGACACCATACAATCCGCGCCCCCGCGCGCCCGCATTCACCCATTCGATGGTTTGGCCGCGCCGGCGATACAACAGCTTGCCCGGCTCGCTCGCCATCAGCTTGCGCCAGGCGACGATCGCCGGGCTGTCACTGCGCGCCAGGGCGGTGCCCAGCGGGGCATGCAGCTTGCTGCCGCGCGCGGTCACTGCCTCGATCCCCGCCTGCGAGACGTAGCCGCCGTCGACCAGCCAGTTATCGGGTGCCCGCCCGTAAGCCTGCGTCACCCGGGCATGCATGACGTCGAGCGCATCCTGATCGGCGCCCGAATTGGTCACCGCCACGGCGGTCAGCAGGCCATGCTGCGTCTCGGCGGCGAACTGCACGTTGTAGGCGGGACGGAAGCCGCCATCCGGCATCTTCATCACCCGCGCCTCGGCGTCGGTGGTGGAGACCCGCGCGTGCTCCGGCTTGCCCTTGTTGCGCTTCTTGCGCGCTTCGGCCTGCGGCACTGCGGCGAGCGCCGCCTCAATCCGCTGGATACGCTCGCTGGCGGCGCGTTCGCTGGCGGCCTGACGTCGGGTGCGGGCGGCCGGCTCGTGGGCGAGCTCGGTCTTCAGCGCCGTCACTCTGGCCTTAGCGGCGGCGAGCAAATCTTCCAGGCGTGGCTTGCGGCGGAACGAGCTGCCTCCGGCGGCGGCGCGGACGCGCATGCCGTCATGGGCAACCGTGGCGAGATCGACCTCGCCGGCGGCCATCAGGCCGGCGACGGCGCGGGTCAGCTCGCGATCCAGCCAGTCGGCATGGGCGAGGCGGAAGTCGGACAGCGTGTGGTGATTGGTGCTGACGCCGCCGCAGATCCAGCGATAGGCGTGGTGGTGCTCACACAGGCGCGCCAGTTCGCGCGCGCTGCCGACGCCGTCGAGCGTGGCGTAGAGCCAGAGCGCAACCAGGATGGCCGGGTCGGCGGGCGGGTGGCCGGGAGCGGCTTCGCGTGCGTCGATCTGGTCGAGCAATGGCTGGAGGTGGAAGCGCTGGACCATGTCCCAGACGAGGCGCGCCAGATGGTCGGGGCCGATCAGATCGTCGAGTGAGATCGTCTGAAGTTCGACTTGGTGGCGTTCGGCCCGCCGCAGCCGTGGGGCGCCGGGCGATGGCTTGACGACGGGGGTGTGGGGCAGGTCGGGGAACAGTTCTTCCATGGGGTCCGTCCGTGGCGAATCGGTGCGCCCCATTGAATCCGATTGGAGATCGAAAGGGAATCGAGGATTGATTCACAGGCTCAGAGCCCCTTGGTGGGGT
>DASYBP010000747.1:0-3346 GCA_036500715.1 Rhodopila sp. | reverse complement strand
TGATCAGCGCCGCGGACGAGACGATCGCGATACGCCGCTGCGCCAAAGGCGGCCCCGTGACGAACGGCGTGGTGTCGAACGACGGACACGGGATGTTCAGCGCGGCGTCGCGTGTCGGCTGGGGGATGTCTTCCGGACGGGCCATGCGGCGACCGTGGCACACCGAGCGGTGTGGCGCAAGGGGTCGTGCCGCCGCCGGCGTTGGCAGTCAGTGCCGGGCGCGGTAAAAATTATGCCAAACCGATTCTCCCGAATTTAGGGTCGATAATGATCTTGAGCGAACGAATAAAGGATCTGGCGCCGCTGTCGCTGAGGCGGCTGTCTCGCCGGCTTAAGGCGGAAATCAAAGCCGCGGGCAATCGGCGCCTTAGCGCCCGGGAGGCGTTCACCGAAGTCTACACGAAGGGCATGTGGGGCGGCGAGCCCGGCACGTTCTTCTCGGGTCCGGGGTCAAACGAGGCGGCCGCCAACCCTTATGCGGACTTCGTCATACGGTTCATGACCGAGCGCAATATCGGGAGCGTGGTGGACCTTGGCTGCGGTGACTTTCGTGTGGGGCGCCTGATCGTGGCCTCCGGGGTCAGTTATACTGGCGTGGATGTTGTCGAACCATTGATAGCCGAAAACAGGCAGCGCTATGGCGGCCCGAGCGTTCGATTCCAATGTGCCGACATCACCTCGGACGCTTTGCCGGACGGCGAATTATGCCTGATCCGGGAGGTATTCCAGCATCTTTCCAATGCCCAGGTCAGCGCTGTCCTGGCGAGGTTAATGAAGTATACATATGTGCTGATTACCGAGGTGCAGCCCGAGGAAATGAAGCATTATCAAATCAACCGAGACAAGCCGCACGGGGCAACGTCCCGCATAGGGCATTTTTCGGTCCTGCGCCTCGACCAGCCACCGTTCAACGTGGACAATGTGCAGACGGTGTTTGAAATCGATCCTTCCTATCTTGCGTCGTATAAGGTTTACGGCGGGAGTTTCAAGCTGAGGACGTTTCTGATTTCGAGGGCCTGACGCCCGGGAAGTGGGCGGCCGTTCTGACAAGCGTTTCCACCCTGGCTGGAAATGCTTGCTTCTATTTCGCGAGCAATTTCATCAGCCTGAGATCGCTTCGCGATTTGAGCCAGGCTGATAGTGCTCTAACGCGGCAGTCTCTCCAGTGCCGCCCAGTCGAATGCGACCCCGTGGCCAGGGCGATTCGGCGCGGTGGCGTTTCCGTCGGCAATGGGGATCGGCTGCTCGATGTAGCGGTCGATGCCGAAGCCGTGGACTTCGAGATACGAGCGGTTGGGGGCCGCGGCGAGTAGATGCACGGTGAGGTCGTGGGCGCCATGGGAGGTCAGCGGTAGGTTGAACGCCTCCGCCAGATGCGCGACCTTCATGAACACCGTCACCCCGCCGCAGTTGGTCACGTCCGGCTCCGGAAAGGTGACGCCGCCGGCGGAAATCATCTGGGTGAACTCGTGCAGGGTGTGCAGGTTTTCCCCGGTTGCGATCGGCACCCCGCCCTGTTGCACGATGCGGGCGTGGCCGGCGATGTCGTCGGGGATCGTCGGCTCCTCCAGCCAGGTCAGGTTGCTATCCTGGAAGGCGCGGGCCGCGGCGATCGACTGGTCCACGGTCCAGCGCATGTTGGCATCCGCCATCAGCGGGAAATCATGGCCGAGATGGCGGCGCATTGCCTGCACCCTGGCCCGGTCCTCGGACAGGCGCGAACGCCCGACCTTCATCTTGATCGCTCGGAAGCCCTTGGCCAGGTTGTCGTCGGTCTGCTTCAGCAGCGCCTCCAACGTGAACTCCAGATCGATGCCGCCGGCGTAGCACGGCACCGCCGGATCGAACCCGCCGAGAAGGCGCCACAGCGGCATGTTGAGACGGCGTGCCTTGAGGTCCCACAGGGCGATATCGCAGGCGGAGACGGCGAGGCTGACCGAACCGCCGCGGCCGCCGTAGTGCAGCTTCCACCACATCCGGGTCCACAGGGCCTCGGTATCGTCTGCCTCGGCGCCCAGCAGGGCGGGTCGCAGGCCTTGGTCGATCAGGGTGTGGACGGCGGCGCCGCCGGCGCCGGTGGTGTAGGTGTAGCCGACGCCCTCGGCGCCGTCGCTGTCTGCGAGGCGGACCGTTACGAGTTCGAAGTGCGTCATCGTGCCGTGGGTTGAGTCGGACAGCGGCACCGGCAGTTCGATGCGATAGAGCCTGGTATCCAGTGTGGTGATGCGCATCGGGTCCCTCCCCGGCTGGATTTTTCGCTAAACTGCGCTTCCGGCCCGCGCTTGCCAACCTGGGCCGGAGCTGTCACACGCCGGCACCCGGATGCCGAGCACGCAACCTTTTTTGGTTTACCGCGACCGTATCGGCGCGCCGTCCGAGATCGAGTTTCTGCGACGTCAGTATATCGGCTTCACCCGCCTGCATCCGGTGTGGATCGGCCGCACCCTGTTGCCGGGCGCGCCGGAGGTCAGTCCCGACGCGGTTCGCCTGGGCGGCGATGGTCCGCTGGGTCCGGTGCATCGCCTGTTGTTCCGCCATGCCATGCGAGTCCCGCCGCTGCCGCCGACCGAACCCATCATCCACGCTCAGTTCGCCCGCGGCGGGGCGCTGGCCTTGCCGATCGCCGCGGTGCTTGGGTCGCGCCTGGTGGTAACCCTGCACGGTGGCGATGTCAGCAAGCAGAAGAACTGGGTCGGCACGGTGCTGGCGCGCCGGTGGGACGCACTGATCGAGCAAACCGCCTGGTTCGTCTGCGTCTCCGCGACGGTCGCCGGTATCGCCACAATGCGAGGCGTGCCGGCGGCGAAACTGACCGTGCTGCCGATTGGGGTGGAGGTGCGTGACACACCGCCGGAGCGTCATCCGGAGGCACACCTGTTTGTCGGCCGCTTCGTGGAGAAAAAGGGGATCGCCGTGCTCGCCGACGCCATGCGGCGGCTGCGGGCACAAGGCGATCAGACGCCTCTGATCTGCGTCGGCGCGGGGCTGCTGCGCCCGGTGCTGGAGCGCCTGTCGCGGGAGGTACCGGGGGTCACCTTGACCGGCTGGCTGCCGCCTGATGCGGTGCGCGCGCGGATGGCACGCGCTGTCTGCCTCATCGTGCCCAGCATCGTCGCGCGCGATGGCGACACCGAGGGCCTGCCTAGCGTCATCCCAGAGGCCATGGCCGAGGCATGCCCGGTGATTGGCTCTAATCAGGGCGGCATCGCGGAGGCGGTCATAGACGGCAAGACCGGATTCTTGGTCGCGCCCAACGACCCGGACGCGCTGGCCGATGCGATGCGGCGGATCAGGCGGGATACGACCCTGGGTCAGGCGGCGTTTCTGTACGCTCGGGACCGGCTGA
>DASYBP010000746.1:0-3836 GCA_036500715.1 Rhodopila sp. | reverse complement strand
GCGAACAGTTCGACACGGCCGCGCAGTTGCTCGCAGCAACAAAGTTGCAGACCTACACCGTGCCGGGCGAGCACGACATTCTGGAAGACGACCGCAAAAGCTATCTGAACCACTACGGGAAGGGGACACAAGGCGACGGCTGGTACAGCTTCGACGCCCAAGGCGTCCACTTCATCGGCCTGGTCAATGTCGTCAATCTGCAAGGCAATGGCCTCGGCGATCTGGGTCACGAGCAGTTGGAATGGCTGGAAAAGGACGTGAAGCGATTGCCTTCCAGCACGCCGATCGTGGTCTTCGCGCACGTACCGCTGTGGATCGTCTACCAGGATTGGGGGTGGGGCACGAAGGACGGCGCGCAGGCGCTGACATACCTGAAGCGTTTCGGCTCAGTGACCGTTCTCAACGGGCACATCCATCAGGTCATGCAGAAGGTCGAGGGCCATGTCGCCTTCCACACCGCACGCTCCACCGCATTTCCGCAAGGGGTGCCCGGCGTCGCCAAGGGACCTGGCCCGGCCCCCGTGCCACCCGGCGAACTGAAGACCTTCCTGGGCACCACGCGGGTCAGCCAGGTGACGACGAAATCGCCACTCGCCATTGTCGATACGCCCTTGGCCGGCTGACAAGGAGACTGCCATGCGAACAGTCATTCTGCGGGGGCTTCTGCTGACCTGCACTATCCTCCCGGTAACCGGGCGATCCGATACCGCGGCCCAGGTAAAGATCGACAATTTCACTTTCGGGCCGGACAAGTTGACGATCGCGAAAGGCACCACGGTGACCTGGACCAACACCGACGACATCCCCCACAGCATCGTCCTGACCGCGCTTGGGATTCGGTCCAAGCCACTCGATACTGACAAGGAATTCACGTATCAATTCGAAAGGACCGGGACATTTTCTTACATCTGCGGGCTGCATCCTGCGATGCACGGTCAGGTCGTGGTGAAGTAGCAGAGACGTGTCATGGCCAGCGAGAGCCATGACACGTCCCAAGCCGTCAGGTCGAATAATCCGAGAACGCCACGCCGGCGAACCGCGCCCGGTAATCCGTGCGCACATTCACCAGCGCCACCATCCCCTCATCGACCTTCTTCTGTGCCCGCTCCAGCGCCGGGCGAATATCCTCCACTTGCGTGATGTATTCGCCGTATCCGCCGAGTGCCTCGCAGATTTTGTCGTAACGCGTGTAACCAAGATCGCGGCCGGGCTTCTCACGTTTCGGATCGCCGGTCCAGCCGCCATTCAGACTGATCACGACCAAGATCGGGATCTTGTGCCGGATGGCGGTATCCAGTTCCATTGCGTTCATGCCCATCGACCCGTCACCATGGACGACGATGACCTGCTTGTCGGGACACGCGACTTTCGCGCCGACGCCGAACGGCAGACCGACCCCCATGGTGCCGAACGGACCGGAATTCAAACGATGTCCCGGCGAGAACGTCGGCATCGTCTGGCGCCCGTAATTCAGCGTCTCCTGCCCATCGACGCATAGAATGGCATCGCGCTTGGCGAAGTCGCGCACCGCCTCCAGCATGCGCACCGGGTGGATATCGCCGTCCTCCTGCAGTTGGTTGGCACCAGCGGAGGAGCGCTTCGCCACCTCGCCATCGGCGAGCTTCTTGCGCCAGCCGGCATATTGATCGGGGTTGATCCGGCCCTTGATGCCTTGCAGCAACTGCCCCAGCACCGCCTTGCAATCGCCGACGATGGGAATGTTGACGTAGCGGGCGGCGGTGCCGATCTCAGCCGGATCGATGTCGATACGGGCAATCTTGGCTGACGGCCCAAAGCGCGGCGGCGACGCATGGCCAATGATGTAGTTCATCCGTGTGCCGAGGACGACGATCAGATCGGCGTCTTTGAACGCGCCGGAGCGCATCGACAGGAAGGAGTATGGATGATCGTCGGGCACCACGCCGCGACCCTGCGGGGTGGTATAGAACGGAATGCCGGCGGCCTCGACAAACGCTTGCATCTCGGTCCAGGCGCGCGACCAGATCACACCAGATCCCGACACGATCAGCGGATTTTTGGCCTCGGCCAGCGCGCCGATCAGCGCGTCGATCTGACGCGGGTCACCCAGTGGACGGCTGTCCAGGATCGGCCGCCCGGCGAACGACCAGTCCACAAGGTTTTCGTCGATCTTCTGGTACAGCATGTCGCCAGGACAATCCACATAGACCGGCCCGGGCTTGCCTAGAATGGCCTTCTGCAGCGCGAAGTTGATCTGCTGCGGAATGCGTTTCAGACTGACGATCCGGTCGACATGCTTGCAGCAACCGCGCATCAGTTCGACCTGGTCGATTTCCTGGAACACCTGGCGACCGAACTGCGACAGCGGGCTGGACCCGCCCAACGCGACCACCGGACAGCAATCGATCAGCGCATTGGCCATGCCGGTGATCAGGTTCGTCACGCCGGGACCCGAGGCAGCCATGCACACCGAGGGCACCTGTTTCAACCGGCTGTACGCCTGGCACATGAAGGCAGCCGCCTGTTCATGGCGGACGTCGATCATGCGGATGCCTTCCTTGATGCAGGTGGCTTCCGCCAGCAGCATCGGTCCGCCCATGATGTAGAAGAGATCGCTGATCCCTTCTTTCTGCAGGCATCGGGCGATGATTTCCGAACCGGTGAGTTCCGCCATAGGTTTTCTCCCTCGTTTTAGTGGGCCGATTCACCCGCGCCCAAAAGCCGGGCCCCGGGATCGGAACACGCGATTAGCCGATGATGCTTTGATCGCGCAGACCGTTTACCTGATCTGCTTCAAGACCGAGCCAGCTGGTCAGAATTTCGGTGTTGTTAGAGCCAAGTAATGGTGCGGGCTTGACCGGCGGCGGGCTGCCGGAAAAGCGAACCGGCCATCCGACCATCTTGAACGGCCCGGCCGCGGGGTGGTCGATGGTCTGCATGATGCCGCGCTGCTCGAAACTGGGGTCGTTCGTCAGTTCCATCGTGTCCAGCACCGCGCCGGCGGGAATGCCGGCGGCGCCGATGATTTCCATCGCCTCGTGCTTAGTGTGCTGCCTGGTCCACGCAGCGATCATTTCGTTCACCTCGGCGGCGCGTTCTGACCGGGCGCCGGGACTGTCGTACCGGGGATCGCCGACCAGATCCTCCCGCCCGATCACCCCCAGCAGCCGGCGCCAATGTTCCGGGTTGGCACGGGAGGTGTAGATATAAACGTAATCGTTGGGACCGCCCCCCTTGCTTGGGAATGTGCCCATCGGCGGATTGCCCCCCGACACGCTGCTGTCCGCCGCTCGGGGTGCCGCCTTGCCGGTGCGGGACTGATACGAAAATGCAATACGCATGTAGTGCAGCATTGCATCCTGCATGGCGACTTGTAGATGGTCCCCTTGTCCGGTTGCCTTGCGCCGGTACAGCGCCCCCAGGATCGAGATCGAAAGTAGCATTCCGGTGCCGGTGTCACCCAACGACGGTCCGGGCTTCAGAGGACGGCCATCACGCTCGCCGGTCGTGCTCATGATGCCGCTGCAGGCCTGGGCGATCATGTCGAAGGCAAGGTTCTTTTCGTACGGGCTGCCCTCGCCGAATCCCTTGACCTGGCAGTAGATGATTGACGGGTTCAGCGCCCGGATCACCTCCGCCCCCAGGCCGAGGCGCTCGATGGCGCCTGGGGCGAAATTCTCGACCAGCACGTCTGCTTTGGCGGCCAGGTTCTTGACCAGTTGCAGACCCCGCGGATCCTTCAAATTGACTGTGATGGACTTCTTGTTGGCGTTGAAATTCAGGAAATAGGGGTCGTCCACGCCTGGTTTGCCGCCGAGCGAGCGGCCGGGATCGCCCCCTTTGGGGTTTTCAACCTT
>DASYBP010000745.1:0-2217 GCA_036500715.1 Rhodopila sp. | reverse complement strand
CGGATCCGGAGATAGCTCCGGCGTCCCAGCGCCAGCATACGGTTGAGCACGTGGACGGCGACCTTCAACGCCGTGGCCCGAACCCGATCCGTATGCGCGCGCAGCCCGTCGCCGATCACCCGCTTCCACCGTGCGATGGCCGTCTGGGCTTTGGCGCGCCTGTGAGCGTGGTGCATGGATCGGATTGTTGGTTGGTGCTAAGCAGCTTCTGCTGGGTTGACCAACGCGCGGCAGGTTGATTCGCTGGTGCCACGGATTCGCAGGGTGAGTGGCACGAGCGGACGATCTCCGGTGACGGCGAGTGATGAGCAACGGATCCTGCTGGGCAAGCTCGCCGGGTCAGCCGATCGGGGGAAGCGGACAGGGCGCGCGCGGTGTTGTTGACGCTGTCGGGTTGGACCAGTCCGAAGATCGCTGAGGCGTTCGGGGTGCGGGAAGACACCGTCAGGCTCTGGCGGGGCGATTTCGCACGCGGTGGGGTCGCAGTCTTGAAGGCCCGCGTCGCACCTGGCCCGGCGCCGGTGAAGAGCGAAGCCGCCTTACGGGTGGTCACCCCCTTGCTCGAACAACCGGTGGCCGACCGGGAGAGCATTCAAAATCCTGGGGTGCTGGAGAGGTTCGGCTAGGCTCTCGGCTCACGGGGAGAGGGTCGGTCTGGTGCCGAAGCTGGTGTGGCGGATGAAGTTGGTGGCAGAGCTTCGGCCTGGTGTCGTGACGGAGACTGAGGTGGCCCGCATCGAGCGCGATGAGCAGGCCGGCTTGGCTGACCTTGGACTTCGGCTCGCCGAGACGAAGCAGCTGACAGCGGCGCTGCAGGCCGAGATCGTGCCGGCGCAGGTAAACGCGGTGGGCGAGCGCCGTCGCTGCTGCTCGTCTTGCGGGCGTCTGCTGGCCAGCAAGGGCCACTACCCTGCGACATTCCGTTCTTTATTCGGCGATGTGCCGGTGCGGGTCCGACGGCTGCTTGTCTGTCCCTGTCAGGGACAGGGTGAGGTGCGGAGCTTCGGCGTGCTGGATCTCGGCCATGATGCGCTCGCACCGGAGCTGGCCTATGTCACGGCCCGGTATGCCGCGCTGGCGCCGTTCGGCAAAGTCGCGGAGCTGCTGTCCGAGCTGCTGCCAATCAGCGGGGCGCAGAACCCGGGCACGGTTCGAAACAGGACGCGGCGGGTGGGCGAGAAAGTCGCGCGCCAGCACGCCATCGAGACGCCGAAGCGGCCCGCGGCGCCGCCAGCCGGCCCGGTCGTAATTGGGCTTGATGGTGGCTACGTGCGCAGCCGGCACCGCCAGCAGGAGCGCCATTTCGAGGTGATCGCGGGCAAGGTGGTCGACGTCGCTGGCACGCAACACCGCTTCGCCTTCGCCCGTAATGGCCAGGCGGCCTCGGCCGAAGCGTTCGCGCGGGCGCTCGTCGCGGCCGGGGTGCACGCCGACACGCCGGCCACGGTGCTGTGCGATGGTGATGCCGGGTTGTGGCGGCTGCAGCGCGAGGCGTTGCCGGCGGCCACGGTCGTGCTGGACTGGTGGCACGTCGCCATTCGTTTTGAGCATGCGTTGCAGACGGCGCGCGGCCTCGGCGCGGGCGTGGCCGACGCAGATCGTGCCGATGAGGCGGTTAGTAACCTGGAGCGTGCGAAATGGCGCCTGTGGCATGGCCGCTGGACCGGCTGCCGGCGGAAACTTGCTGGCCTATACCAGTGGACGAAGCGCAAGCAGCTGCGCGCGATAGCCGGCATCGACCGTCTTCGGCGACACGTCAGCGAGCTTCTCGGCTACCTCGAGCGCAACCAGGACATGCTGGTGCACAATGCTGCCCGACGTCGACGGGGTGAGCCGATCTCGACGGCGTTCGTCGAGAGCGCGGTCAACGAGATCGTGGCCAAGCGCATGAACAAGAAGCAGCAGATGCGCTGGAACAGGGCGACCGTGCAGCCCTTCCTCGACGTTCGTACCGCGGTGCTGAACGAGACGCTCGAGGACTCCTTCCGCCTTTGTTATCCGGGCTTCCGGTCGGCCAACGATGATCAAGCTATGTCGGTGGCCGCGTGATCTCCCCCAGGATTTTGCATGGTCTCTTTGTGGTTTGCCCCCCAAGCCTGCCGGCCGCAGCGGCGCTGTGCGTCTCCGGCCAGGCGGGTAACTTCCTCACGCGTTTTCTCTCGCTGCCGGCCGCGCGGATTAGGGCTCCGGTTCCGCACTTTCCGGAAAATGCCGGAT
>DASYBP010000744.1:0-15182 GCA_036500715.1 Rhodopila sp. | reverse complement strand
GATGCGCATGCCCGAGCGGTCGCTCTCATCGCGCATCTCGCCGATGCCTTCGATCTCCTTGGCGCGCACCAGTTCCGCGATCTTCTCGATCAGGGTTTTCTTGTTCACCTGATAGGGAATTTCCGTCACGACGATCGCCGTGCGGTCTTTTCGAAGTTCCTCGAATTCGGTTTTCGCCCGGATGGTGATGCTTTCCCGCCCGGTTTCGAAAGCCTTGCGGATGCCGGTGCGGCCGATGATGATGCCGCCGGTCGGGAAGTCCGGGCCTGGAACGATCTTCATCAGTTCGTCGAGCGATGTGTCCGGTTCGGCAATCAGCGCCAGGGTGGCGTCGATGATCTCGCCCGGATTGTGGGGTGGAATGTTCGTGGCCATGCCGACGGCGATGCCGTTGGCGCCGTTGATCAGCAGGTTCGGGAATTTGGCCGGCAGAACAAGCGGCTCTTTCTCCGATTCGTCGTAATTCGGCTGGAAGTTGACGGTGTCCTTGTCGATGTCTTCCAGCAGCAGAGCAGCCGCCTTGGCCAGGCGGACTTCGGTGTAGCGCATCGCCGCCGGGTTATCGCCATCAACTGACCCGAAATTGCCCTGACCGTCGATCAACGGCAGGCGCATGGAAAAGCCTTGCGCCATGCGGACCATGGCATCGTAGATCGAGGCGTCGCCGTGCGGGTGATATTTGCCCATGACGTCGCCGACTACGCGGGCCGATTTACGGTAGGCCTTGTCAGGGGTGTAGCCGGCCTCGTGCATGCCATACAGGATGCGCCGATGGACCGGCTTCAGCCCGTCCCGGGCGTCCGGCAACGCGCGCGACACGATCACGCTCATTGCGTAATCGAGGTACGAGCGACGCATCTCCTGTTCCAGATTGACCGGCTGCATCTCTCCGTATGGGCCGGTCGGGTCCATCGGGTGGTCGGGTGTGTCGCTCAAATCCTGCTCGATCCGTGGTTCGCTGCGGGCGGGCCGATACCGGCCTCCGGCACGCTTTCATTGGCGCTTGATAGGCTGATTCGACCCTCAATGCGAGAGGCAGTTGGTGGTTTGTCGAGGTGGCGGATCACCCTTTTATGCCGGCCGGCGCAGCGGCCGCTTTTGCGAGAACGCGCGCTATCTTGCCGTTGAGATCAGGGGAATTTGCGAATCGGCGGCCACGCCGTCAGGACAATATCGCCCATGGCCCGCTCTCCCGTTGCGGCCCGGCATCCGGACTTATCATCGGACAGACTCCGGCTCGGCGAGCTCGGCGCTCAGGGTATAAACGACAGCAACGTAGCGGCGGCTACCTCGACCAAGCACCGCTCACCGGGCCGGAGCCGCGCAAGGGCCGGGGATACATGACCCCCAGCACGCCGCCTTGCGCAGCTCGAACGCCTGCCCCCTATTGCCCCGCCAGCGCCGCTACCACGGCCAGGGCGGCGGCGGGCATGGCGAACACCGCCCAGCCGCCGTATCCTGCCGCTACAAAGGCAGCTCCGACCGCGACGATCACCGCGACCCCCGCGAGATTCCTGATGTCGCCGAACAGCGTCTTGATGAACGCCTTCATGCCTCGGCCAGCCCGGACCGGCGGCGAATGAGCGGCACCAATGCCTGGCCGCCAGCGAGGAAGAAAACGGCGAGCGCCGGCAGGCTCCAGTCACCGAGTGGCCAGGCACCGAGTGGCAAGCGGGGGCCGGCCATGGCTTCGAGGGTCCAGAACGTGCCGAACGACACGATCATCGCGCCGACGACAAACTTGATCGCGTTTTCCGGCACGCGCCGCAGCGGCGCTCTGACCGACAGCCCGGCCGCCAGAACGATCAGCATTGCGATCAGAGCGGTGACCCCGTTCGCTGCCCACGCGTGGCTGTGCAGACTGAAGGCGACGACGATCAGCCATACCTCCAGTCCTTCCAGCAGCGTGCCTTTATAGGCGATCAGCCAGGCGGCGAACCAGTCGCCTTGGCTGATCTTTGCGCGGGTCGCACGGAACTCCGCATCCTCGTCGTGCAGTGCCTTGCGGCCGGCCTGTCGCGCGATGGCCTTGGCCAGCCAACGAACCCCGAACAGCAGCAGGAAAACGCCGATGATGAACTGCAGCAGGTAAAGGTTCAGGCCAAGGCTGAGTGCACCGCCAGTTGCCGCGGTCAGCATGGCGAGCGTGCCCAGCCCGGCCGCCGCCGCGCCCAGTGAGGCGGTCCAACCGATGGTCAGGCTGACGGCGAGGACGATCGTGAAAGCCTCGACCCATTCGACGCTCGCGGTGAGGAACAACGGCAGCAAGGCAGGCCAGTCCATGCTAATTGCCGCGTCCCTCGCCGATTGCCGGCAGCTCGTCAGTCATCCCGGCCAGCACCTCGGCGATGTGGCGTGCGTGAACCCGATGTCCCTCCCGCTGCAGCCGCCCGGCGATATTCAGTAGGCAACCAAGATCGCCCGCCAGCACCGTCTCGGCTTTCGTCGCCACAATATCCTTGGTTTTGTCCGAGACCATGCGCACCGAGATCTCTGGGTACTTCACGCAGAACGTCCCGCCGAACCCGCAGCAGATCTCCGGTTCGGTCATTTCCACGAGGCTCACGCCGGCCGCGGTCAGCAACGCCCGCGGCTGCCGCTTGATCCCCAGTTCGCGCAGTCCGGAACAGCTATCGTGATATGTCACAGTCCGCCCGAACGGAGCGGCGCCGCTGTCCCGGACCCCCAGCACATCCGTCAGGAAACTGACCAGCTCGTACACCCGCGACGCCATCGCGTCCGCCACCGCCCGCTGGTTGGGGTCGTCGTCGAACAGATGCGGCAGATGATGCTTCAACATTCCGGCACAGGATCCGGACGGTGCGACGACATAGTCATACCCGCGGAACGCCTCGACGATCCCCACCGCCAGATCGCGCGCGGTGCGCCGATCGCCCGAATTGTACGCCGGCTGACCGCAGCAGGTCTGCGCCCGAGGCACCTCGACCTGGCACCCGGCCCGCTCCAGCAGCCGGATCGCCGCGAAACCAATCG
Organism: Rhodopila sp.; assembly: GCA_036500715.1. Taxonomy (GTDB): domain Bacteria; phylum Pseudomonadota; class Alphaproteobacteria; order Acetobacterales; family Acetobacteraceae; genus Rhodopila. The sequence goes on along the minus strand of DASYBP010000744.1, from coordinate 12,188 downwards.
ACGGCCTGTGCATATCGACCAGGCAGGTCACGAACAGACCCACCCGCGGCTTGGTCGCCGACATGAATTCCCCCGAAGATTACCCGCTGCGAGCGGCCACCAGCCGCCAGGTCGGATCCTGCTGCGACAGATCGCGCTCGAACGTCCAAAGATCGGTGATCTCCGTCACCGCATCGTTGCCCGTCAAGGTCCGGCCGGATTTGTCGGTGGTGTAGCTGACCTGATCGGACACGATCCGGGCGGTCACCAGGCCGACCCGGCCTTTCAGCTCCGCCGAATCGATCGCCAAATGCTGAACCGACCTGATCTCGGACACCTGCGTCTCGCCAGCCTTCTCGCGCGCGCTGATCGCCTGCTCGAACGCCGCATAGGTCTCGTCTCCCAGCAGCGGCCGCAGTGCCGCTCGGTCGCCCGCGGCGAAGGCCGCGACGATCATCCGGAACGCCTGCTCTGCCCCGGACAAAAACCGAGCGGGGTCGAAGTTGCGGTCGATTTCCCGCATCCGCGCCAGCGCCAGGCCGGTCGCCGAGGCCGCATCGGGAACCGTCTGCGTCGCCGCCTGGTTCGGGGGCTCCGCCTTGGCGTCGATGATGGGCCCGGTCGCCGGACGCAGCGGCGCCTGCACCGGTGGCGCCTGGCGCTCGTATCCGGTCCGCTTGCCCAGAATGCTCCGCAGCCGCAGCACCAGGAAGGCCGCGATCATCCCAAACAGCACCAGATCAATCGGAAAGCCGCTAGCGCCCATGGCACACCCTCCTCAACACACCAGAGATAGGCGCGACCCGCGGGGATGACAAACGAATCCAGGACCCGGCCACCGGAGACCCTGCTTGCCGCACGATCCACGCCTCTGTAAGGCCGTCCGATGATCCTGCTGCGCCATGGCCAAAGCGAGTTCAACCTGCATTTCAGCGCCACCCGCCGCGATCCCGGGATCATCGACCCACGCCTGACCGAACTCGGCCATACCCAGGCCCAGGATGCCGCCCAAGCGTTGATGGGGCAGGGTATCGAGCGGGTCATCGTCTCCCCCTATACCCGCGCCCTACAGACCGCCCGCCCGGTCGCCGCGGCGCTTGGTCTGCCGGTCACGATCGATCCGATCGTTCGCGAGCGCTACGCGTTCGCCTGCGACATCGGCACGCCGCGCCCCATCCTGGAACGGAACTGGCCGGATCACGATTTTAGCCGGCTCCAGGAGGTCTGGTGGCCTGCCGAGGAAGAGCCGGAGAAGGCGATCATCGATCGGGCCGCTCGTTTTCGCACCGATCTCGCGCGTCGGCAGGGTTGGCGAAACACCCTGGTGATCAGTCATTGGGGTTTCATCCTCACCCTGACCGGCCAGAGCGTTGCGAACGGCCAGTGGCTGCGCTGCGACCCGACCGAACCGGCTCCGGAACGTCTTATTTGGCAGGCGTAGCGAGGATTTCCGTGGCGAAAGCCGGTGGCAATCAGATAGCAGCCGTGCTACCCGGCGCGCCTCACCGCAGGCCAAGATCGGTGCGATCCTTACAACACGGAGACGTCGATGTCCGAGACCACTCCTGCCCCGCAGCCCACCGGACAGCCGGTCCAGCCATTGGTGGTGAACATCCAGTACGTGAAGGATCTCTCCTTCGAAGTGCCCGGTGCGCCGCAGATCTACAGCCAGCTTCGCAGCCAGCCGCAGGTCAGCATCAACCTCGATGTCCAGGCCCGCCGCGTACAGGACGGTCAAAGCATCTTCGAGGTGGCCATCATGATCAAGGCGGAGGCACACGACACCTCGGGCCAGGCCAATGGCCAGGCTGCGAATCCTGCCCCGACGGTGTTCGTCGCCGAACTTACCTACGCCGGTGTCTTCACACTGAATGGTCTGCCGGAAAATGCGGTCGAGCCGGTACTTCTGGTGGAGTGTCCGCGCATCCTGTTCCCATTTGCCCGCAACATCCTCTCCGACGTGACCCGCGACGGGGGCTTTCCGCCGGTGCTGCTGCAGCCGATCGACTTCGTGGCGCTTTGGCAGTCGCGTCGCAACCAAGCTGCCGCTACGCCCATCGTGGCCTGACGGTCCTGGCCTGACGGTCCTGGCGAAGCGGTCGGCGTCCGCCGTGACGAGCCAGCGGGGTCACTCCTGCTGAAACGTCTGGTCGGAAATCTCCGAGGCGCCCGGTTCCTCGCCGTCGGGTGCCACGACGATCTGCGGATCACCCGGCAGCCTGATCGCTGTATCCATCCGGCGCGCGCGCATCCCTGCCGCGAACACGTTGCAGGCTCTGCTCCACAATTCGCCGACCGCGAATTCGGGGCGGTAGAGGCCTTCGGGCAGACCCGCCAGCGAGGCATGACCCGCCGGCCCCAGAAAAACCGCCACCGCGACCGCACCCGCTGTATCGCGCAATTTCACCACGGCGGGTTGCACCGCGCGGTTCTCCACCGTCAATGTAGCGCCGCCGGAGCCGCGTCGTTCCAGCACCTCGCCGTCCCGTGGCGTCGGCCCAGCATTGTACCCGCAGTAGGCCGACCTGGCGGCATCGGGGTCACCGGGTGTCAGATGGTCGGCGGCGATGAAGCCGTTCGCTCCGTCGCTGATCAGTACCTCCAACATCCCGTTCTGACGTACCAGGCGGATCGCCTGCACGGAACTGAACGCCGGCAATTGCCCCAGTGGAACCAGGACGTTGCGCGTCGGGTCATGGTGCCAGAGGAAGGTCGGGCTGCTGGCCGGCACGACGTAGAAGTTCGGCTTTCCGGCCAGCCGCACCGGCGCCGGACCATAGAGCACGGCCCTATGCGCATCGGGAGACAGCGGTTCCACCGTCGCCGCGTTCGGCCTGATTCCGGCACTGACAACAGCCGGTTTCGCCAACAAATGGCTCGCCACTTCATAAAGGCACAGGCCCAGGAACGCCGTCAATCCGGTCACGACGAGCACAGCGGACCGCGACAGATGCAGCGGTCGGACCACAGCCGCGGCCGCACGATCGAAGGCCGGACGTCGCCCCGTCACTTCGGGTTCGACAATCGCCGCAACGCCTTGCCGTGCGGAGCGGTCATAGTCCTCTCGCCGCTCGGGGTCCGACAGGACATCGTAGGCCTCTCTTACCGCGACAAACGCCACGGCGTCGCCCGTGTCAGCGACATCGGGATGCAGAATTCTGGCGCGGGCGCGAAACGCCGCGACGACGGCGGCCTGGGCCGCCACCGGCTGCAAACCGAGCCGGGCGTAATAGCCTTTGGGGTCGAGGCTTGTTGGCGGTGGCAGCATGGAGCTTAGATGCTAGGTCCGGCGAGAGGCGGCAAGGGAAACCTGTCAATAGCAGAACGATCCGGTTTCCGGGGTCAGTTTAGGGAAAACGCGTGTCAATTGCACAGCGGGGCGCGCTGCGTTGGGTGGCGCTGGTCATATTATTGGCGGGCGGATTCATGCCGCCGCTGGACTTCTTCATCGTCAACGTTGCCCTGTCGTCGATCCACGAGAGCCTGAACGCGACCGCCGCCGAGTTGCAACTGGTGATTTCCGGGTATGCGTGCGGCTATGGGGTGTTCCTCATCACCGGCGGCCGCCTGGGGGACCTGTACGGGCGAAAGCGCTGCTTCCTGATCGGTATGGCAGGGTTCTCGCTGGCTAGCCTGGGGTGTGGGATCGCGAGTAGCCCCCTGCAACTGGTGATAACTCGCATTGTCCAAGGATCGGCCGCGGCGGTGCTGTTGCCGCAGGTCCTCGGGTCAATCCGAGCCCTGTTCCAGAACGAGCGGGAACTTGCCCGCGCCATGAGCGCGTATGGGATCATGATGGGGATGGCCGCCGCAATCGGGCAGTTCAGCGGGGGCGCGCTGATCCAATGGAACCCGGCCGGCCTGGGATGGCGGGCGATCTTCCTGCTGACGTTGCCGGTCTGCGCCGTGACGCTGGTGCTCGGTTGGAAAGTGGTGCCGGAGACCAGCGGGAGAGGCGATGTCCGCCTCGATCTGCGTGGCGCTGCGCTGATCTCCCTGGCCCTGGCGGCGATCGTGGTGCCGTTGTCGGAAGGCCGGGAGCAAGGCTGGCCGGCCTGGGTGTTCGCCGCCCTGGCGTGTGTCCCATTCCTGATCGGGGCGTTCTTCTGGCACGAGGGCCGTCTCACGCGAGCCGGCGGGATGCCATTGGTGGACCTGCGATTGTTGCATATTCCCAGCTTTCGCCGGGGAGTGCTGGTCGCGGCATTGTTCTTCTTCACCACCAGTTTCTATTTGCTGTTTGGACTGTATCAGCAAGAAGGCCGCGGCCTGGCGCCGCTGCAGGTCGGCTTCGCGATCGTGCCGTATGGGGTGGGGCTTTTCATCGGACCGCTGATCTCGGCGCCGCTGGTCACCTTGCGTCCGAAGCTGCTGGCGATTGGCATGGGTATTCAGGTCTCCTTCTACGCCCTTGTCGGACTGCTGGTGGCGGTGGGTATTGATGGACCCTTCCTTTCGGCGGCGGTTTTCCTGGCCGGACTTGGGCAAGGCGTGGCCTTTCCCCGGCTGTTCGCGACGGTTTTGGGCGATGTGCCGCCGGCGCAGGCCGGCGTGGCGGCCGGCATTACCAACTCCGCCTTGCAGATCGGGGCAGCGATCAGCGTCGCGGCGATCGGGTCGCTGTTTTTCACGGTGCTGGGCGCGGATGGCGGCGAGCGGGCTTACGCCCATGCCTTTGCGATTGCCCAGTGGGCGGCGACGGGCGGGCTGTTTCTCGCCATGTTGATCGCAATCCCGCCGCGCCGGCAACGCGCGGTTTGAGCTAGTGTCCCGATTCGAAAGTCCGTCATAATGGGGATCAGCCGCTTCACGGACTTTCGAATCGATAAGGACACTGGCAAGCCATCGTTTTCTAGTATGGTTAATCGTTCCGAAGTCCGCGTCACGCCGCGGGCGTGCTGTTCGCATCCACAGTGTGGCGGACTTCGGAACCACCACACTAGCATTTGCGGATGTATACTTCCCGTCCAGGCCGGTGAATGAATATGGAGCGTCGCATGCGAGCTAATCCGTCCAAGCCGACCCTGACCGGTGCCCTGTTGCTGGGGTGCGGCGTGATCCTGCTGGGCGGCTGCAGCACCGACAATCTGGCGCGGACCTTCGGCCTGACACGGGATGCCCCGGACGAGTACACGGTGACGACTCGAGCGCCGCTGTCGATGCCGCCGAATTACAATCTGCGTCCGCCCCGGCCTGGCACAACGCGTCCGCAGGAGCAGAGCGAGCGGCAGCAGGCCGAAGAGGCGCTGGTGCCGCAGATGGCGTTGAATGCGCCGGCGGGTCAGGCCACCCCGAGCGCCGGCCAGACCGCGCTGATGCAGGAGACCGGGCCGGACGCGCCCGACGATATCCGCGCCAAGATCGACCAGGATGCAAACCGGGCGAATGCGGATGACGGCTTCATCAACAAGCTGCTGTACTGGCGCAAGCCGGCGATGCAGAGTGTGCAGGTGGATGCGCAGAAGGAGTCGCAGCGGCTGCGGGAGAACTCCGCGCTGGGCGAAGGACCGGATGTCGGCACCACGCCGATCATCGAGCAGAAGAAAGAGGGCTGGTTTACCAGCCTGTTCTCCTGGATCTGAGCTGCGGGTCGTCTTGAGGCTCCGGTCCCGGGCCCATATGCGGGGTCACGCCGCGCCCAAGTGCGCCACGAATCCCTTGACCGAGCCTGCCATTTTCTCGCAGTCGGCGGAGAGACGGCCGGATGCGGACTGGCCGGCTTCAGCGGCCGATCCGGTATCGCTGGAGGCTTGGCCCCGCGCGGACAGGTTGCAGCCGATCGTCTCGGATCCCTCGGCGGCCCGGCGGCCCGAACGCGCGATTTCGGCGGTAGCGGCGCCCTGCTGTTCGACCGCAGACGCAACCGCCACCGTAATGGCCCCAAGGTCGGCAATGGTCTGAGAGAGGCCGCCGACGGAGCCGACGGCTTGCCTGGTCTCGGCCTGGATCGCACCGATCTGGCTGCGAATCTCATCGGTGGCTTTCGGTCCGGTCATGATGGTGCACGAGACATGCTACGCTCAATCGCCGAGCACGTGCCTTGCGCCCGGATCGATGTCCTCGGCATGGCGGAAGAAGGCAACAAGGTCGCGGTGCGGTGGCCTTTCTCCGGAAAGAAGGACGGCAGGCCGGTGTATTTGTCGGCAGTAGCGATCTACCGTCTCGATGGCGACCGCATCGCCGAGGATTGGGGAATTGCGGCTGAGGCGGAGTGGCCGATGACGATCTAACCCGTTGCGCTGGTAAATAGTCCGGAGATTGCCCTTCTGCTTGCGCCCGCCATAGAAACCTCGCTGCGCCGTGTCATAGGGGCCCGTACCGACACAGCACGAGACCTGGCACAGTGCGAGAGCTGGCACAGTGCGAGAGCTGGGGCGGCTTCTGCTGGCTGATAGTCGGTTGTGGCCACAGGTCCATCGAGCCCGCGAAAGCCAGCATCGCCGAATGCCCATTCACGCCGAGCCGAATAAGCCTTTCACGCGATCGAACGTTTCGGTGCAACGCTGGACCCGTACGGAGGGGGAGCCTTTCGAAGCCTATTTCGCGCCAGCGAGACGTTAGTTCATTTTTTGTTCTTGATTTCGCCCGCAACTTTTGCTAGAACAAACCGCCAACTGCACACAAAAAGGGCAGCCCCCCAAGGGCTGTCCCTAGGGCTGTCCCTAGGGGATCAAATGCCGATCAACATCATGTCCAGCACCTTCCTGGAAATCATCGTCGCCCTCCTGATGCCGTACTTCGCAGACGCCGCCCGCGATGCCGACGACGCGCGGCGGGAAATCATTGCTGCCCTCGCCGCCTACGCGACGCGCACCCATGCCGAGATGCTCCGCGCCGCCCAAATCATCGCCTTCAGCATGACCACGCTCGAGACTTTGAAGGAAGCCAGGACGGCCGACATGTCGATGGCCATGCGTCTGCGCCATCGAAGCTGCGCCAACGGCCTCAACCGTGCCACGCTTCAGGCCGAGAAGTCGCTCGATCGCAGCCTCGCCTCCGAGGCACCCGCGCCGGCCCCACCGATCTCCGAACCGGTGAGCAATTCGCACGCAAGCGAAGGAATCCGCCCCAAGATGGCCAACCTCGGCAATCACCCGGCCGCCCAGCCGCCAACGTCGGCAGAGCGCAACAAGCGCCTATGGGCCGGCGCGATGATCGATACGCTGCAGCAAATGGGAGTGCCTACCCAACCGCCCAGTCATCAGGCCACCTGACGCAGACAGGACCGGGCAACCCGCGAAACGTTGCGCACTCCGACGATCTGCAGCAAATTGCCCTCGACCAGATGCACCACCTCGGCCGGCATCGCTTCCATCGCGATCTCGACGTGGATCGTGTCGCCGGCACGATGCGACCACATCCGGTCGGGCACCAGATCTCGCTTGGCATAAGGCTGCAAAAGCCGAGGCAACAGCCCCGGCGAAGGATCGGCATCGATCAGAAAACGAACAAAGACAGCGGATGGTTGTTCAGGCGTTGTGCTGGTGTACATCGGAGGAAGCTCCAAGCAAGAGAACGAAGAAGCGGGCCTGACCCCGGCTGCTGCTAGGCAGCCGGGCCGCTAATTCGAATGCTCTGGACCTCTATTCGCATACCACCCTTATACCACTAATGTGCCGGCCAGTCGAGTTCCGGCAAGCGTACCAACGGCACCTGGCGCATCGATAGTGTGCGATATTGAAGTGTCAGCGGTACATCAACCGCCGAGGGCTCATCCGACTCGCCCCCGGCGCCCGCCAGCAGCGACAGCACCGCCTTCGCCGCGGTGGCTGCCGATTTCGTCAGCACCCCGGCGGCCGCTAACTGGTCCAACGTCGCGGCGTAACCGACGACTCGCCCGTTTCCGCTGCCCATCGGCTGAAGCTGGTCATCCAGCGCCAGCGTCGCCGACGACGTCAGGCCGAGCGGCCCCCATCCCAACGTGAAGTGCGTGATCGCCAGCGACCCGCCGCCGTCGCGCCAGGCCTTGGCCCAGTCGGTTATGTCACGCGCCGGAGGCAGCGGACCGTTCAACACGCCATCCAGTGACAACGACGAAATCCGCGCGCCAAGCGGCCATTTGATGACCTCCGGCAGCACGATCGCCTCGGCACTCACCCCAAACGTGGCGGCCGGCTCCGGTGATCCGGCCTTCACCTCGCCCGCCTTCACCTCGCCCACCCTCATCTCGTCCATGAACGTTCCACGGCCATTCAGCAACCCCGCCGTTGCCTGCCACCCACCTGCCGCGGGCTCGATCCGCACGCCTTTCGCCTGCACGTCTATCGTGGTCGATCCGCTCTCTCGCAACGGCGTCGAAATCCTGTTCTCCTTCGCGGTAAGCACCAGGTCGGGCGTGTCGGCAACCCGAATATGTGTGGGACCGGTCAGCGATATTCCGAGATCGTCTGAGCTCAGCAAGGAAACCGACAGCGTGACGCTAGCGGCCGCTACCTCCAGGTCTCCGGGGACCGCGGGGCCCGCGTGACGCAAGGTCAGACCCGGAACGGAAACCGTCGCCGCTCGCGGCCAGCCGCTGATCGAGGGCGAACCCGACGCAACGTTCCAGCCCTGGGCGGCCAGACCATCGAGCCATTCCTGATACCCCGCGCGCAGCCGCTCGGCCGCGAACCGCCAGTAGGCAGCCTCTCCCGCCACCAGAAGCAGGAGCATGACAACGGGGAGAAGACGGTATCTGCGTCGCATCGCGCTTCTGTTCAGGTTGGCAGTCCTGTTACACGCATTCAGAAAGGGACACGACCCGCAACGGCGCTGCCTTGGCTGCCCCACACAACCGACAGGCGAATCCGCAAATTTCCTCCACACCCGGAAGAAGTCGTCATCAGCAGATCAGATTTGTCACATCTCTCTTTCTTTTCCGTTCTGTAGAGCGAGTGTTTCATGCACGCTGGAAGCTTCGGTTTGCGACTTTGCACAGAGTTCTCCACAGGCTATCCGCTCCTCTCCGTTTGCTCATGGTCAATCGCGCGCAGGCCGTCTTCCAGCGCCCGCATCAACGAACGTCGATCGGTCTGGGCCGGAATGGGCCGTCCGATCAAGATACGGATCGTTCCCGGGGTTTTGCGAAACGCTCGCCGGCTCCAGCACTTTCCGGAATCGGTCGTGACGGGGACCACCGGCAGGCCGGTGCGGGACGCTATCGCCGCGACGCCGGACTGCAGAACCAGGGGGGATCCAGGCTCCTTGCGGGTGCCCTCGGGGAAGATCACGATCTGCCGTTCCTCTCGCACGGCCCGGTCCGCCTCCAGCAGCAAGGCGCGGATGGCCGAACCGCCACCCTCGCGGTCCACCGCGATCATGCCAGAGGCACCAATCAGTGGACCGAACAGCGGAATGCGGCGCAGCTCCTGCTTGAACACATAGCAACAGCGCGGCACCAAGGTCAGCCAGACGAACGTGTCGAACGCCGACTGATGGCGGGAAGCAATCAGCGCCGGCCCAGGCGGAATGTGCTCCAGCCCGTGAACGTCCAGCCGGATGCCGCAGACGATCCGCGCCGAACTGACCAGGCAGCGAGCCCAAAGCATCGCCACATCATGAACCCGATCGGGTGCCGCGACCCGCGCCACTGTCGCGAGCAACGTCATTACCAGGCTGACGGCGAAGAAGACGACGTTGAACACGGCGGAACGCAGCAGGATCATCCCCCGGCACTCGCGCCTGCCGCGGGATCCGTTTCACGGCGCGGCAGCAATCCGTACAGACCGGACGTGGACAGCAGATACTTGGTGTATTCCGCCGCCTCCAGCCGAAAGCTGACGCCCCTCCTCACGCCCCCGCCCTCGCCAGCCGCACCGACCGGCACCGGAAACAGGCGCACGTCCGGCACGTTCTGCTGCAGCTCAGCCAGGGCCCGAGGCATATGGTATCCGGAGGTCACCACCATCAGCGACCCGATATGGTTCTGTTCCGCCCATGCGGCGGTTTCGATGCCGTTGCCGCGCGTCGAGGCAGCGTACCGCCCCACGGTGATGCGCCCGGCGAGGGGCGCCGCGTCGATCCCGGCCAGGCGCCCGAGCGTCGCGAGGTCGGTTCCGCCGCCAATGCCGGTCAGCAGCAATCGGTCCGCACGCCCATCGGCAAGCAGGTGCAGCGCCAGTTCGACCCGCCCGGCACCGCCGGTCAACGCGACGATGCCATCGGTGTGTGCCGGCGGCGGTTCGGGTAATCGGCGGGTCGCGCTCGCGAACCAGATCAGCCCGCCGGCCCAGCACGCAACCCCACCGACCAGGACGGCCAGAAGCAGTCGGCAGGCGAACCGCCAGCGGATCATGGCAGCCGTCTCAGCCACCGGCGAACCGCGCCATGGGCGGTGGTGTAGCCGATCGCCGCCGCGCCGGCCGGCAGGGCCGGCAACGCCAGCCAAAGCGCGGGAGGCAGTGCAGTCAGGACGTCTGCCACGGTGTCGTTCGTGGCGCCCCTCTCGCCCGCGAAAGGCGCCGCCAGACATGCCAACGTCAGCAGCACCGGAAGCGCCACCAACGCACCCGCCGCCGCGCCGGTCGCCGCCAGCAACGTGGCGCGCCCGGCAAACCGACCCGCAATGTAGCGATCGGTCGCCCCAAGGCCGTGGACGATCTCAATCGCTTCCCGCCGCGTCGACAGCCCTGCCCGCGTCACCACCGCGATCACCGCGGCCGCAACCCCGGCGACCAGCAGCAACGCGAGGGCCGCACACGCCTGCAGGCTGCGGACCAGCACGGCCATACGCCGGATCCATACGCCATGATCCTCCACCAGCGTCCCCGGTGCCGCTTCGCCCAGACGCTGGGACAGCGGAGCCAGGTCGGTGGCGGCGTCGGTCAGGCGGACCGCGATCACCGCGGGAATCGGAATGGCCAGCCGCTCCGCGCCCTGTCCCAGCCAGGGTTTCAGCAGGTCACCGATCTCCTGATCGGATAGCGCGTGCGCCGAGGCGACGCCAGGCGTGCCGGTCAGCACCGCCAGCACGGCCGCAAGTCGCGTCTGGTCCGCGCGCGCCGACGGTTCGGTCGGCTGCGGCACCTGCACTGTCAATGACGCGCTCGCACCCTGCTGCCAGTGTCGCGCCAGGGCTGCGGTTCCAAACCAGCCGGCCAGGGCGAGCGCGGCCAGAAACGCCATTGCCGCCACCAAAAGCGGTACCATGCGGTCTGACAGCGCCCGTCGCAAACCTAGATCGTCGAAGCCGGAGGGACGCAACGAGATCACGGACCGCGCTCATCGCCGCCGGCCAGGCGTCCGCCGGCGATATGCAGCGCCGGCGCCGGGTGGCGCTTGACCAGCGTCTCGTTATGCGTGGCGACGATCACGGTTGTGCCGATGCGGTTCATCTCGTTGAACAACTGCATCAGCCGCTGTGCCTGGCCGTCATCGAGGTTGCCGGTTGGTTCGTCGGCCAGCAGCAGCGCTGGCCGGGTGATCACCGCTCGAGCGATGGCGACCCGCTGCTGCTCGCCGCCGGACAGTTCGGCGGGGTGGGCATCCAGGTGCCGCGACAGCCCCACCCATCGCAGCAATTCCCCCACATCCGCTCGGACTTGACCCTCCGGCCGCCCGGCGATGCGCAGCGGCAGCGCCACATTGTCGAATGCCGATAGATGCGGCAGCAGACGAAAGTCCTGGAATACCACGCCAATGCGGCGCCGCAGCGGCGGCAGTGCGCGCCGCTGCGCCATGGTGACGTCGGTGCCCAGCAGCGTCAGCCGGCCCCGCGTTGGGCGGACCGCCAGGTAGAGCAGCCGCAGCAAACTGGTCTTGCCGGCCCCCGACGGTCCCAGCAGCCAGCGAAACGCACCTGCCTCCAGGCGAAAGCTGATGTCATGCAGCACTTCAGGCGCGGCCGCCGCGCCCCCGCGAACGTCGCTTCGCCCGTAGCGCAACCCGACCGCTTCGAACCGTAGCATGGCGGCTGTTTACCGTTTGCGCCGGCCGGTGTCATTGCGCGTTACGCGCCTCAGTTGCGTGCCTTGGGCGGAGCGTGTCATCCCAGCCGGCGCGAAACTTTTCGCCATTCGCAGGTTTATTCCAATTTGCGCCGCGCTCTTTCATAAAGGGTTCATGCGAATCGCCTGCCCGAGTTGTGCCGCCGTCTATGAGGTGCCCCCGTCTCGGATGACGCAGCCCAGGATGGTCCGCTGCGCCCGCTGTGGCGGCGAATGGATGGCGCGACAGGAGGCCAGCAAAGACGAACCGCCGGCTCCTCGCCTCGCCGACATTGCCCTGGAGGA
>DASYBP010000743.1:0-2274 GCA_036500715.1 Rhodopila sp. | reverse complement strand
ACCGTACCCGCGTTCGCGTTCGCGAACTACCAGTCAAAAACCACACGCACCATCCCGATATTCGAGCTGCAGGCGGACGAGTCATGACGGACTGGAATGGGTCTCGTCCTGGCGCGGTGTCGGCGGTGGCAGACCGCGGGGGCAGTTAGGCCAGGATCAGGGTTCCCGCGTCGCGGTCGTGGATGAACACGCCGCGTGCGACGAGCCTACGGTCCAGCCGAACACCCTTGTCCGGTAGCGCTGAACAACATCAAGGCCACCGGCCAGGTGGCCAAGCTCCGCCGCGACCTGTCCGTCTAAGCCAGGTTGGCGAGCACAGCTCGACAGTTATTCGGGGTAGTCACCGATTTCAAGGTCTTCGAGCAGGCTTGGATGAGTGGCGTTCCATCCGAATCGCTGACGGGTCAGTGTGCTCGACGAGGGCTGGTCGACGGCGAAGATGGCGCCGAGCGGGCCGAAATTCTCGGCGGGAGCGGAGTCGACGGGAACATCGAGCCGGCGGCCGATCACTTCGGCGATTGCGCGCATCGGGTCTGCTTCGTCATCTACCGCATGCAGCACCGAGCCGGGCGGCGCCTGTTCGAGGGCGAGCCGGAACAGGGCCGCTGCATCGTCTCGATGTACCGCAGGCCAGCGTTGCTGGCCGTCGCCGACGTAGGCCGACACGCCACTGTAGCGTGCGGCCTGGATCAGGATGCTGGCAAAACCGTAGCGGCCATCGGCGTCGTGGACCGACCGCGGTAGCCGCACGACAGAAGACCGAACGCCGCGCCCGGCCAGATCGATGACGGCTTGGCCGGTGCGGCCGCGTCCGGCCATCGGACCCTCGGTGGTGAAGGGGTCGTCTTCGGTGCTCGGACGTCCGGGCACCGCCGGGGTACCGCTCGCAAGTACCAGCGGCTTGCCGGTGTCGACGAGCGCCTCGCCGAGCGCAGCGACCGCACTGGCTTCGGCTTCGACGGCGTTCCCGATATCGGTGAAGTCGTGCGAGAACGCCAGGTAAATGACGCCGTCGGTGTCGCTGGCTGCCTTCTTCAGGATGTCGAGGTCGGCGATGTCGCCTCGCAGCGGGTCAGCGCCAAGTCCACTAATGGTCGCGGCCGAGGCCTCCGATCGGGCCAGGCCCATGACCTGATGATCCGCGGCGATCAGTTCCGAGACGACGGCCGAGCCGATTCCTCCGCTGGCACCGGTTACGAACACACGCATGAGCGACCCCTTCAATTGATGAGACTATGGTCCCATCACCTTACGCCGTGATGGGACCGCAGTCCCATCACTAGAATGAGGACCATGGCTCGTTGGCAGCCCGACGCACGCGAACGCTTGGTCGCCGCGGCATTGGATCTGTTCAACGAACACGGCTACGACCAGACCACCGTCGCGCAGATCGCCGAGCGGGCCGGCCTGACGAAGAGCACGTTCTTTCGACACTTCCCGGACAAGCGCGACGTGCTGGCGGCCGGCCAGGACGCCATCGCACAGCTACTCCGTGAGGGCATCGCCGCAGCGCCTCCCGACGCGACGCCACTGGCCGCCGTGTGCTCCGGCTTGAAGTCAGCGGCGGTGGCGTTTACGTCCTTCAACCGGGAACTCGCGCCGAAGCTCAGGGCGGCGATCGCGGCCAGCGCCGAACTGCAAGAACGCAGTGCGCTCAAGCATATTGGGCTCGCCGCCGCAATGGCTGACGCGCTCCAAGCCCGTGGCTTCGTGCCACCGACTGCAACACTGGCCGCCGAGCTCGGCGCCTTGGCATTCAAAACCGCCTACACTCGCTGGGCCGAAGGCGACGAAGACCAAGACCAAGACCTAGGCGTCATCGCATGCGAGGCGCTGCACGACTTGCACGCCGCCGCCGCGAATCTCAGCTGAGGTACGCGTAGCGGCTAAGCCAGGTTGGCGAGCAGCAGCGCCTCGGCGGCCGCAGCCCGTTCCAGCACACCAAGGTCCAGGCTCTCGTTGATGCTGTGCGCCTGCGTCGCCGGGTCCTCTACGCCTGTCACCAGGATCGCGGCCATAGGGAATGCGGCGGCGAACTCGGCGATGAACGGGATCGACCCGCCCATCCCCATGTCGATCGGCTTGACGCCCCACGCTTGCCGGAAGGCAGCCCGGGCGGCGTCGTAGACCGGCCCGCTGGCGTCGATGGCGTAGGGCTGCCCGATGTCACCGGGCGTCACCGTGACGTGTGCGCCCCAGGGCGCGCGGTGTTCCAGGTGCGTGCGCAGCGCGTCCAGGTGCGCGGCCGCGTCGCCGCCCGGGGCTACCCGCATG
>DASYBP010000742.1:0-3108 GCA_036500715.1 Rhodopila sp. | reverse complement strand
TGACCACCGCCAGCGTTGCGTCCGGTGCTGATCCGTTGCCGCCAGCCTTGGGGGCTCAGGACGCCGCGGCGGTGGCGAGCCGGAAGGCGTCGAGGTAATCGTACCGGTCATACAGTTGCCTGGCCTTGTCCAACTGTGCCTGCTTGTCTGCAGCCAGCGCCTTGCCCTGCAATCCGGCCATCAGCGCGTCGGTTTTGGTCTTGTAGTCCATCGCCAGCTTCCAGATCGCGGCGCCCCAGATGAACTGATCCGGCGTCACCGCGCCTTTCGGAATGATGTTGTGGGCAACGTAGTCGTCGATGATGGCGGTGTAGAGGTTTCGATAATAGCGGGCGCTGTTGGGGTCTTCGTAGAACGTCTTGCCGTACTCGAACGGGGCGAACGGATCGAGCGCGTTGACCACCTCGGCGACGCCCTTGCCGTCGAAATTCGTGCCCGCGACGCTGTTCAGGTACGGCGCCTGAATGTCGAACAGCGACGGGTCCTTTTTCATTTCGTCCATGGTGCGCCAGACCACCGAGAGGAAGCGCAGCACGGTGTTGGGATGCGCGTTGACGAAGTTGGCGTTGGCGCCCATGCCGACGATCCCGACCAGACGCTCGACCGGGGAATCCACCCCGACAGGGCCGTGCTCGACCACATCGCCATTGTTGAGCAGGACGGTCCAGCCGGCCTGCTCCAGCAGATAGACGATGGGCGTGCCTTCCGGATTGATGAAGTCGATCTGTTCGGATTTCGCCAGAACCAGCGACTTGCTGTCCTCCATGATCTGCAGCTTCCAGGTGACGCCTGAGAGCTGCTGTGACACTTCCTCGAACGGGCGGTCGCTGAGTTCGGGGGCGCCGACCAGGGTCTTGCCCTGCATCGGCGCCAAGGCGTCGTGGATGGCCTGTTTGAAGTCTTTGCCTTCCTTCATGTAGTCCTTGAAGGACTTCAGCTTCAGTTTCGGATTGGCCAGGATGGTTTCGCCGATCGTGTTGTTGGTGAAGGCGATGCACTTCAGCAATCGGGTGGTCTTGTACAGCGGCAGCATCAACGGACAGTATTCGCTGATCAGGTCGAGTTGTCCGTTCAGCAACAGCGCGGTAACGTTGGTGTCAGTGACCTTCAGGCCCTCAGGCTGCGGTTCGATGGTGATGTTGACGTCCTTGAACCATCCTTTGCGGATGGCGATGATGTAGAATGTATTGTCCGCGTAGGGTCGCATGCCGAACTGGACCGACGCCGCGGGAATATCCGTTCCTGGTTCAGCGCCCGCGGCCTTGAATGTGTCCTCGGCCGGGTCAGCCGCCTGCGCGGCAGTCGCGACCAATGCCGCGAGCAATGCCAGTAAAGCAATCCAGGTGCGGCGATGGCCGGCCGCAACACCCTTCCGCACTCGGTCCGCTGTCATGACTGCCCGCCCCCGTTCCATTCTGTTTGGTGCTGACTTTACCGAACGGGCTGAAACAGGCAATCACCGTGCCGGTCGGCCCCGGATCACGCAACCCTGATGCCTGGTTTGCCGTCGATGAGATTTCCCAGAAGGCTCTCCGGGAGGCAAAGCCTTAAGCGGTGCTGGGTCCGACTTATTCGCGTTCGGAACATTGTTTGCGCGCGGCAAATGGACCGTCTGATTGGCTGCCAGATCATGCACGGTTAGAACCGTGGTCGGATGATCGATGGCGAATCGGCGCTGATTGAACACGCCGATTGAGCAGGCCTATTGAACACGCCGATTGAGCACGGGGGGACCTGGAATGCGTCTGGTTAGGTTAGCTGGTGTTGTGACCATAGTGGGCGCCCTGGCCGGGTGCTCGGTTGGCTTTCCCATCAGCAAGAGCGACCTCGGGTCTCCGGGACCCAATGCGGCAAGGCTGGTCGTGTACAGACCGTCGGGTACGATGTTGCCGTGGCGGTCAATCGGCGTGGATGTAAATGGTGTTCAGGCCTGCGATCTTCGGCGCGGCGGCGGCTTCGCCACGGATATTGGCGGCGGAGAGGTCACCGTGGCGGCGCATCTGTGGGACATACCCGAACAGAGCCACCTTTCATGGACGGCGGAAACAGGGAAGACCTACTTCGTCAGGGTGCGGGTGGCTGGCGAATCATCTGGCGCCGCAAGCGGGCTTTGGGGGTTGGGGAGCGCGGCGGCCTCGGGACCATCGGGGCCGTTCGATCTCGATCTGACCGACGAAAATGCCGCGCTGGCGAGTGGGGTGGAACTGCGGCAGTCAGGCTGCTAGCGCGAGAGAAGGATGGCTCGACGCGGGCCGAACCAAATGGGGCCGAACCAAATGGGCCGAATCGAAAGATGAGACAAAATGGAAAGCGGACAATTCGCGTGCGGACTGCCTAATAATTGCGCTCCCATCGCCCACCGTACGGCGACGAGCGCTGCCCGCGCGGGGCAAGCGGCTTGACTCGGACAAACCGGCCGGCTCAGTGTTTTTCGCCGGGCCGCACAGGCCCAAAACAACAAAGCGATGCAGGGGAAGCGAACATGCAAGACACTCTTCGGGGCCAGCGGGCGCGTACCGTTGCGACCGGCGTCGCGTTCGGCCTGGCGCTTTGTGTCGCGCTGGCGTCGCACGCCCAGGCGGAGAACTTCACCCTCGGTTATTCCACCGGATTTTTGCAGGATCCGTTCCAGGTGATCCAGGCCGACAGTGTGATGGCAAGCGGCAAGAAGGCCGGCCTGAAAACGTTGCCGGTGGCCAACGCCAACGGCGATCCCGGCAAGCAGATCACCGATTTCCACAACCTGATCGCCGAGGGCGCACAGGGCATCCTGTTCGTCGCCCGCGACAGTGAGGCGATCGTGCCGGCGCTCGACTTCGCGGCCAGCAAACATGTCCCGACTGTCTCGATCGATATGGGTCCAGCCGGCGGCAAGGCGGCGATGGTGGTGCGCGCCGACAATGTCCGCATGGGTGAAGACCCTGCGAACTGACCGGCATGGCCCTCGGCGGCACGGGGATCGTTCTGTCGCTGATGGGCGACCAGGCAACGCTGAACGGACGCGACCGCACCAGCGGTTTTTCCACCTGCATGAAAAAGGACTTTCCTGACATCAAACTGATCGAGCAGCCGACCTATTGGGCGACCGACAAGGCGACCTCGATCGCG
>DASYBP010000741.1:0-1577 GCA_036500715.1 Rhodopila sp. | reverse complement strand
TTCCGCTTCCCAATGGGCTGAGCCCGGCGCCGATTCTGCAGGGCAGCCAGTCGACGGGAACGCTGTACTTCGACGTCACCGGTGCGCAGCCTAACCAGGTTGTCTACAACGACGGCGTGCAGGACGTGCTGCTTTGGAGCTAACACGCTGAATCATTCAGGCGTCTCGATCTCCCCGCGTCACGGCTGGTGGCGCGGGGAGCGTCGTCTGATGACCCATCCGTTAATTCGCCCCGTGGATTGCCCGGCGCTCGATTGGGTCTGGAACCGGGTATGAGTGATAGCGATCACAGGCCTGCCGCGGTGCGCGAGCAGGCACGACAACAGGCCGATGAGGCCCGCACCGCAATGGAGGACAAGCGCGAGGGCAAGGCCGGCGGGCTGAGCGGCTGGGTGGCTGAACGGGCGGGCGAGTGGGATCTCAGTGGGCCGGACGAGGTCAGCCTGCAACGCCAGAAGTTCTTCTGGAATGTGCTGGTGGATTACTGGTTCCGGATGGAGATCGACGGCTGGGAGAACATCGGAGACCCGCCGGCGTTGCTGATCGGCATCCACTCCGGCGCGCCGTTCGTGTGGGACGCCTGGACTGTTGGCCTGCAATGGTGGCGGCGGTTCGGTCAGGAACGCCCCTTGCACGGCACCGCCCACGACGCGCTGATGGCTATCCCGGGCTTCGGCAGGTACTTCCGTTCGATGGGGGTGTTACCCGCGGCCCCGGATGCCATCGCGACAGCCCTCGCCGAAGGGCACGATGTGGCGCTGTGGCCGGGTGGCGAGGTGGATTCGCTGCGGCCGTGGAGTGAACGAGACCGGGCCAACCTGGCCGGGCGAACAGGCTTCGTGAAGATGGCGATTCGCGCGGGAGTGCCGATCGTGCCGATCGCCACCGTCGGCGGCGCCGACGCCATGCCGGTGCTGATTCGCGGCGACCGGCTTTCGCGGGCATTGCGACTGGATCGGCTGTTGCGACTCAAGGTTTTTCCGCTGGCCATCTCGCTGCCCTGGGGAATCGCCCCCGCCGCGCTACCGCAGCTGCCGTTGCCGGCCAAGATCCGGACCCGGTTCATGCCCGCCATCGAACTCGACCACGATCCTGACCGCGCCGACGACGACGATTATGTTGAGCGCAAGTATCACGAGGTCGAGGACAGCATTCAGAGCGGAATGGATGCGCTGGCCCGCAAACGGGCATTGCCCGTATTCGGCTGATCAGCCGTCAAAGTCATTGGAGCAGAACGTAATAATACGAAGACGGGGCCCGGCCCATTTCGGACCGAGCCCCGCGATCTCACGACTTAGTGCTGGTGGGACTGCTCGCGCTTCTCCGCCGTCTCCGCACCGGCGCGAGCGGCTTCGGCTTCGGCTTCCTTCTTCGCAGCGTCACGCTGCGCTTGGGCTTTGTCCTGCTGAGCCTCGCCCTCTTGCTCGAGGTCTTTGTTGCCAAGCACGCCGCCGACGGCTTCCTTGGCCAAGCCCTTGGCGCCTTCAACGACGCCTTTCACAGCTTCTTCCGGTCCACTCTTGTTGTCGTCCGACATCGAAGTCCTCCTCGTTAATCACCGTCTCGTCACCAGCCAA
>DASYBP010000740.1:0-1692 GCA_036500715.1 Rhodopila sp. | reverse complement strand
GGGAAGGATGCTTGGATGCTTCATCGTCCCGCCGATATTGATTGGGCCGGGCAGCGAGCCGATCGTGAAAGAGAGCGTGCAAAATCGTGGGGGGATGGCGGAATTGAGCAATATTCTGGGTTCACGGAAAGTGGACTTGTCTGGTGGCCAAATTGATTTGGCGAGTGAAGCTCGTGGCGGAAGTGCGGCCTGGCGTGGAAACAGAGACGGAGGTGGGGCGGATCGAGCGCGATGAGGACGCTGGCTTGGCTGATCTTGGCCTCCAGCTTGCCGAGATGAAGCAACTTGCCGCAGCGCTGCAGGCGGAGATCGTGCCGGCGCAGGTGTCGGTGGTGGGCGAACGTTGTCGCTTCTGCGTTGCCTGCGGAGGCAGGTTAGCCAGCAAGGGCTACTACCCGGCGACGTTCCGCTCTTTGTTCGGCGACGTACCCATCCAAGTCCGACGCCTGATCACCTGTCACTGTCAGGGAGAGAACGAGGCGAAGAGCTTTGGTGTCCTGGACCTCGGCCATGATGCGGTCGCGCCAGAGTTGGCCTACGTCACGTCCAGGTATGCGGCGTTGGTGCCGTTCGGCAAGGTTGCAGTGCTGCTGGCGGAATTGCTGCCACTCAGCGGTACACAGCATGCGAGCACAGTCCGCAACAGGACGCGGCGAGTGGGCGAGACGGTCGTGAGCCAACCGGCCGCCGAGACGGCGGAACCGGCCAAAACGCAGCCGGCTGGTCCCGTCGTGATCGGGCTTGATGGCGGCCATGTCCGTAGCTGTCACCGGCAGGAGGAGCGCCATTTCGAGGTGATCGCCGGCAAGGTGATCGACGCCGTGGGTCGCCAGCACCGCTTCGCGTTCGTCCGCAATGGCCCCGCGGTCTCGGCGGAGGCGTTCACGCGAGCATTGGCCGCGGCCGGAGTGAACGAGGCCACGCCGGCGACGGTGCTGTGTGATGGCGATGCCGGGTTGTGGCGGATGCAGCGCGCGACGTTGCCGGATGCCACCGTCGTGCTCGATTGGTGGCACATCGCCATACGCTTCGAGCACGCGTTGCAGGCCGCGCGCGGCCTTGGCGCTGGCTCGTATTATGCCGACCATGCGGTTGGTGCGATAGATCGCGCGAAGTGGCGCCTCTGGCACGGTCGCTGGACAGGGTGCAGACGCAAACTCGCTGGCCTCTATCGCTGGACCAAGCATCAGCACGTGCGCGAGGACGCCGGCATTGACCGGCTTCAGCGTCATCTCAACGACCTTCTCGCTTACCTTGAGCGCAACCAGGACACACTGGTACACTATGCTGCCCAGCGTCGTCGCGGTGAGCCCATCTCCACCGCGTTCGTGGAGAGCGCGGTCAACGAGATCGTTGCCAAGCGCATGAACAAGAAGCAGCAGATGCGCTGGAACAGGGCAACCGTGCAGCCCTTCCTCGACGTACGCTGTGCTGTCCTGAACGACACGCTCGAGGACGACTTTCGACATCGCTACCCTGGCTTCCGCTCCGCCAACGATGATCAGGTGCTGACAAAGGCCGCCTGATCCCCCAGGATTTTGCACGCTCTCGGCGCTCGATGCCGGCGGCCTGCATGCGGATCGTGTCATTTACGCGGAGGCGCGGAAAGCCGGGACCGTGCTGCTGAGCATGGAGGAGGGGCTGCGCCATGCCGGGCTAGCCGGTGTGGTCGGCGAGGTGTCGGGGGATCTG
>DASYBP010000739.1:0-7193 GCA_036500715.1 Rhodopila sp. | reverse complement strand
CGCGAGGGCCGCCTGCTGACCGGCACGACGGCCGACCCATCCAAGGACCGCCTGCCGCCGGGCCAGCAGTTGGTGAAGGACTGGCCGGTGCTCGATCTCGGCGGCCAACCCAACGTGACCGAGCAGAAATTTCGGCTGGACATCGACGGCGCGGTCGAGAACCGAGTCAGTCTGCGGCTGGACCAATTTATGGCACTGCCGATGTCGCAAAGTGTGTCGGATATGCATTGCGTGACGCAATGGTCGCGCTACGACAACCACTGGAAAGGGGTCTCGGCGCAGGTGGTGCTGTCGATCGTCAAGCCGCGGCCGGAGGTGAACCATGTCATCTTTACCGCTTACGACGGCTACACCAGCAACATCCGGCTGGATCAGTTCGCCGCCCCGGATGTCTTCCTGGTGCACCAGTGGGAGGGCCGGCCGATCGCCCGCGAGCATGGCGGTCCGGTGCGCATGCTCGTGCCCAGGCTTTATCTCTGGAAATCAGCGAAGTGGCTGCGCCGTATTCACTTTACGATCAGCGACCGTCCGGGCTTTTGGGAAGTCCGCGGCTACCACAACAACGGCGATCCCTGGTTGGAGGAGCGTTACGCATGAAATCACAAGCTGACCCTTGCTGGCGCTCGCGGTCTCACCGCTGGCCGCCGATGCGATCACTGCCGGACCGGCGCGTTCCGGGCGTCGGATTTGATGGGGCGCGTCCCGGAACGATGGTTTCCGCCGCTGGGACGTGCCGCCAGCAACCCGGTCAATGGCTTATGGCGAGCGACCAGGTCCGCCACCGAACTTCCGTCCAGTACGGCCATGAACGCCGCCAGCGCTTGATCCAGCACGCCGCTCAGCCCGCACTCCGGGTGAATCAGGCAGGCGCCGCACGGCACCAACGCCATGTCCGGTTCGGTTCCTCGGATCACGCTCCCAACGCTGATCGCCTCCGCCGGGCGGCCCAGCCGCAAGCCGCCGCGCGGCCCCCGTAGGGTCAGCACATCGCCACGGGATGCCAGATGCTGCGCCACTTTCATCAGGTGATTGGCGGAAACACCCAATGCCGCCGCGATCTCGGATATTGTGACAAAACGCTCCGGATACAGTGCCAGATACATCAGGACACGCAAGGTATAGTCGGAGAACGTGGTCAACCGCATCGGATACGTCCTCCAACCTTGTTCGTGCCGCGTCCGCGCACATGCGGTGACCCTATGTCAGGCGGGCGACGATATCCGCAACCACCGCCTCGAACATCTCCGTCGTCAGCCGCCCGGTGTTCGTGTTCAGCCGCGAGACGTGGTAGCTGTCGACCAGCAGCAGTCCGTCGGGCAGGGTTTGCGCCGCGCCATGCGCGAAGACCGTGTGGCCCGCCCGCAGGCCGCGTGCCCGCAGCACCGCCTTGTGCGACACCCCGCCCAGCGCCAGGACGACACATAGCCGCGGCATCGCCGCCAGCTCCTCCGCCAGATAGGGATTGCAACAGGTGATCTCCGCTGGTGCCGGCAGGTTGGCCGGCGGCACGCAGCGTACCGCGTTGGTTACGCGGCAGTCCTGCATCTCAAGTCCATCTGCCGGATCGGCGCCGTAGCCACCGCGGGCAAAGCCAAAGTTTGTCAGCGTTCGGTACAGCAACGTGCCGGCAAAATCGCCGGTAAACGGCCGGCCGGTCCGGTTCGCCCCGCGCACGCCCGGCGCCAGCCCGACGACCAACAGCCTAGCATCGAGCGGCCCGAAACTCGGCACCGGGGCATTGAACCAGCCGGGATTGGCCGCCCGGTTGCTGTCCCGATAGGCGACCAGCCGCGGACACAGCGGACAATTCGCCGCCGGCGCCTGATAGCTCATGGCTACATTCAGGTTGCTTCGTGGGGGTCGGCGTAAGGTTCGGCGGGCGTGCTACGCATCCCCGGGTTGCGCTGCCGGGGCTCGGTCTGCCGCCGGGTGAATTCCGGCGCGATCTCCGCCAGCTCCAGAAACTGGTCACACTGGCGGCGGAGTTCATCCGCTACCATTGGCGGGCTGGTGCGCACGGAAGATACGACCGAGACGCGTACGCCCTTGCGTTGGACCGCCTCCACCAACCGGCGAAAGTCAGAATCGCCGCTGAACAACACTACGTGATCAATCTTGTCCGCAAGTTCCAGCATATCCACTGCGATCTCGATATCCATGTTGCCTTTGACCCGGCGCCGTCCGGCCGCATCGGTGAATTCCTTCGCCGGCTTGGTGACCAAGGCATACCCGTTATAGGCCAGCCAGTCGGTCAGCGGTTTCAACGGCGAGTATTCTTCGGTCTCCAGTACCGCCGAATAGTAGTAAGCGCGGATCACATTCGACTTCTTCTTGAAGAAATCCAATAGGTTACGATAGTCGACGTCAAACCCTAGGTTGCGCGAGGCCGAGTAAAGGTTGGCACCATCAATGAAAAGAGCGACACGTTCGGTGGGCAAAAAAGGCATCGGCTTAACCTTGCGACACTGGTTGCAAATGGGTGGGACGGGCCGCCGGCTAAATCGGCAG
Source organism: Rhodopila sp. (assembly GCA_036500715.1). GTDB lineage: Bacteria > Pseudomonadota > Alphaproteobacteria > Acetobacterales > Acetobacteraceae > Rhodopila. The sequence continues at coordinate 4,685 of DASYBP010000739.1, read as the reverse complement.
CTATGGAACGGCGATCACTATATCCATGAGTCAATTTTGTGAACATCGAAACGGTAAGCGCATCGAATGCGACTGTATAGTCCTGATTGGAGTCGGGGCCAATCTACCCGCTCCCGATGGACGGCCGCCATTGGCAACGTGCCGACGTGCTGTGGCGAGGCTGCACACCCTCCCTGGCCTGCGCTTCAGCAGTCAATCAAATTGGTTTCTATCGGAACCGATCCCTCCGTCGGACCAGCCACCGTATGTCAATGCTGTGGTGTCATTGATTGCCGACTCGGGAACGGCAGTTGACCCGGCGCTGCTGCTCGCGCAGCTCTTGGCGATCGAAACCGCGTGCGGCCGTCAGCGCACCAGTCCGAATGCCCCTCGGACGCTCGATTTGGATATCATCGCGATCGGCGATCTGGTGCGCGCCGGACCGGATCCGATCCTGCCGCATCCCCGCGCGCATCTGCGGGCTTTTGTGTTGGCGCCGCTATCGGAAGTCGCCCCGGACTGGGTGCATCCACTGCGGGGCCAGACCGCCGCCGCCTTGCTGGCGGCCTTGCCGCCGCAGCAGATACAGCGGCTCGCGGCGACTCCCGCGTAGCCGTGTCAGACCGGCTGGTACAGCTTCGCTTCAGTCCGTGCCTGCAGGTCGTCAAATGTCAGGCCCGGCGCCATGCTCCGCACCTCGAAACCGCGCGGGGTCACGTCGATCGTTGCGAGATTGGTGTAAACTCGCTTGACCGCGCCCGGTGCGGTCAGCGGATAGGTGCACTTCGTCACCAGCTTGGGCGTGCCGTCCTTGGTGGTGTGTTCCATCAGTACCCACAGGCGCCTGGCGCCGGCTGCCAGATCCATCGCACCCCCAACGGCCGGGGCGGTGTCATTCTCGCTGGTGGCCCAGTTGGCAATATCGCCGTTGTCCGCCACCTGGAATGCGCCGAGCACGCAAAGGTCTAGATGCTGGCCGCGGATCATCGCGAAGCTGTCGGCGTGATGACAGTAGCTCCCGCCCGGCAGCAGCGTCACGTACTGCTTGCCGGCGTTGATCAGCCAGGGCTCGATCTTGCCGTCCTCCGGCGCAGGACCCATGCCCAGCACGCCGTTCTCGGAGTGGAAGATGACTTCGCGATCCTTTGGCACCTGGTCGGCGATCATGGTCGGGATGCCGATGCCCAGGTTGACGTACCAACCTTCGGGGATGTCGTCGGCGGCGTGCCGGGCCATCTGCTGCCGCGTGAACGGCGTGAAGGCGAGCTGGGCGGTAGACATGGCAAAGGTCTCCTGATCAGAAACCGGAAGGGTCGCCGTAGGGTACGTGCAGCACGCGGTTCACGAAGATGCCTGGCGTCACCACGTGGTCTGGGTTGATCTCCCCCAGGTGGCGAATGTGCTGGGACTGCACCAGCGTCAGTTCGGAGGCCATGGCGACGATCGGATTGAAGTTACGGCCTGCCTGCCTGTAGGTCAGGTTGCCCCAGCGATCAGCCTCCCACGCCTCCACCAGTCCGACATCGCCTTTCAAGGCATGCTCAAGGATGTAGGTGCGGCCATCGATTTCGCGATGTTCCTTGCCGACAGCCATCTTGGTGCCGACGCCGGTCGCGGTGAAGAACGCCGGCACGCCGGCACCCGCGGCGCGCATGCGTTCGGCCAGGGTGCCCTGGGGAACGATCTCCAGCTCGATCTTCCCGGCGCGGTAAAGCGTCTCGAACACCACGGGGTCGGAACTGCGCGGGAATGAGCAGACGATCTTCCGCACCCGGCCCAACTCCATCAGCCGCGCCAGGCCGGTGTGGCCGACGCCGGCGTTGTTGCAGGCAACGGTCAGGTCCTTGGCACCTTGCTCGATCAGACCGTCGATCAAGGCATTGGGCTGGCCGACGGCACCGAAACCGCCGAGCAGGACGACGGACCCGTCCTTTATATCGGCCATTGTCTCGGCCATGGAATGGACGATCTTGTCGATCATTCGGGACGTTTCCTGGAAGCGCGTACAGTTACCCCGATGTAGCGCCGCGTAGGGCGGGTGCCAAGGCTGCCCCCATCGGGCTACCCAGTCGGGCTGCCCGCTCCGGCTCCGCGTCAGAACCGCGTGGTCAGATCAGTCAACCAGCCCGGCGAGGCGGCGACCGCGGCGGTCTCCACCGCGTGGTCGAACCCGGTGAGGATCAGCACCGACACACCCAGCGCCGCGGCGCCCAGCAGCAACTTGCCGGCCCGTCCGGCATCGATCAGCCGCCCACGCCAACGCGCCAGGGCGTGCCGTGACACGCTTCCGATCAACAGCAGCGGTAGCGCCGTTCCCAGCCCGAACGCGACCATCACGGCGGTGACGCTCGCAAGGTTGCGGCCCTGTGCCGCCAGCACCGAAGCCGCCCCGAGCGTCGGGCCGACGCAAGGGCTCCAGGCCGCGCCAAGCAGAACGCCCAGCAGGAATTGTCCCCGGAGGCCTTCGATCGGGATCCGCCGCATCAGCCGGTTGCCCGCATTGCCGATGCCGCCCGCCGCCAGCGCAAAACGCCGCTGCAGTGCCTCGCTGAGCAGCACAAGCGCGAACAGCGCCAGCAGTACAGCGGAGGCGGTGCGGAAGACATCGCCGTCAAGCCCGATGGCGAAGCCGGCCGTTGCGACGAACAGCCCGATGCTGACGAATGAAACCACCAGTCCTGCCGCCAGGGCTGGTAGTCCAAGGCGGCCGTGCGCAATCGCCGGAACCAACACCAGCGGCAGCAGGGGCAGCACACACGGCGACAGCGTCGACAGCATGCCGGCGAGGAAGCCGAACGCGATGCTTCCAGCCGGGAGGGCCATCTATTCGACAGATTTGGCGAGCAGGCTCTCTATCGCGACCGGATCGGTTTCGCCAGTCGAACGGCCTTTCTCGGTTGCCCCGCTGAACACGATCAGCGTGCTCTGCATCCGCGCGCCCAATGCGCGGACCGGATCCTTCTGTGTGTCGAAATCGATGTTGTAGACGACAAGCTCCTTGAAGCGAGGCTCCGCCTCAAGCTGGCTGAGGATCGGGCGCTGTTTGGCGCAGGTCGTGCACCAGCTTGCCGTGATCTGCACGAGGATCGGCTTGCCCTGCTTCTGTGCGGCCTCGAAGGCGGGCTGGGTAAACGGCACCACCTCCGTCACGGCCCACGAAACGGGCGCGGCAAAGGTCACGCCGGCCGACAGCAGAGCGGCTGGCAGGATTTTCAGCAGGCGCATGCAAGCTCCCCCGATAATGTCGCGACGGGCAAGATCGCGATGGGTCAGTCGTAGCAGTTTCCGGCAAGCAGCGAAATGTGGCCCCCAACGGACCTTGAGCGGACGTTATTCGCCGCTTTCCCCGCCGAAAGCTGCACGCCGAGCCTCGGTCGCGAGCCGGTCGGCGCGCTCGTTCATGTCGTTGCCGCCGTGGCCGCGTACCCATCTCCACTCCACCCGGTGGGTTTCCTGCGCCGCCAGGATCCGCTTCCACAGATCAATGTTTGCTACCGGATCGCCGGCCGCACTCTTCCAGCCTTTGCGCACCCATCCATCAACCCAGCGCGTGATGCCGTTCCTCAGATACTGGCTGTCGGTGTGAATCACCACGTGGCAAGGGCGCTTCAGCGATTCCAGTGCCGTCGCCGCGGCGGTCAGTTCCATCCGGTTGTTCGTGGTTGCCGCCTCGGCGCCCGACAATTCCTTCACGACGTTGCGAAACGTCAGGATCGCGGCCCAGCCGCCAGGTCCTGGGTTCGGCCTGCAGCCGCCGTCGGTCCAGATTTCCACCACCTTGTCGGGGTCGGGCGGCAGCGACACGACAATATCCTCAGAGGCCATAGGCACGGCCGTCCATCGCTGATTGGTGGAACCGCAGGCGACGCCAATATTCCATGGGATTCTTTCGGTTGACCAGCGCCGCGGGTGGCGTGTTGAGCCAGTCATACAGCCGCGTCAGCAAAAAGCGGATCGCCGCACCCTGACACAGCACCGGCAGTGCCGCCTGTTCCTCCTCCGACAGCGGCCGCAGCGCCTGGTAGGCCGCCAGCAGCGCCCGGCTCTTCGTCACGTTGAAGGAAAAATCGGGTTCGAAGCACCAGGCATTCAGGCAGACCGCGATGTCGTAGGCCAACAGGTCGGTGGCGGCAAAGTAGAAGTCGATGACGCCCGATAGCTGGTCACCAAGAAAGAACACATTGTCGGGGAACATATCGGCATGGATGTGTCCGACCGGAAGCCCCGCCGGCCAGGCAGCCAGGATCGTCGCCAGTGACGTGTCGAGCTCACTGACCAGGCCGACGTTCAACTCATCGCCCCGCACCCGGCAGCGGTCCAGCAGCGGCATCCAGCTTTCCGGCCCCAGTGCGTTGGCCCGCGTCGGCGCGTAGCCGGCACCGGCGAGGTGCAGTGTCGCCAGTGCGTAACCGACCGGGCCGCAATGCGCCTGCCGCACGCGCCTTGGCCAGACGCCAGGAAGGAAGGTGGTGATCGCCGCGTGCTTGCCGCATAGCTGGCGCAACGCCTCCCCGTCGCGCGCTCGCACCGGCTGGGGGCAGACCAGGCCGTGCTGTGCCAGATGCTCCATCAGGCCGATGAACCAGGGCAGATCGCGCGGGTCCACCCGTCTTTCATACAATGTCAGGAAGAAATCGCCGCCGGTGGTACGCAGCGAATAGTTGGAGTTCTCCACGCCCTCTACCACGCCGCGGAACGCGACCATG
>DASYBP010000738.1:0-4020 GCA_036500715.1 Rhodopila sp. | reverse complement strand
CGGGCAAATGGATGAGGTGGAATCATGAGTAAGATCGACCCCCACCATTTGGATCGAGCCGCCTATGTATATGTAAGGCAGTCGACCATGGCGCAAGTTCAGCACAACCATGAAAGCCAGCGGCGCCAATATGGGCTGCGCGAGCGAGCGCGGATGCTCGGGTGGCAGGATGTGACGGTCGTGGATGACGACCTCGGCCGTTCCGGCAGTGGTGTGGCGCGTCCCGGCTTCGATCGCCTTTTGACAGCGGTCGGCCGGGGCGAAGTCGGCGCGGTGTTCGCGATCGAAGCCTCCCGCCTGGCCCGCAACGGGCGCGACTGGCATACGCTGCTGGAATTTTGTGCCATCGTCGGCACCTTGATCATCGACGAAGATGGCATTTACGATCCACGCTCAAGCAACGATCAGATGGTGCTTGGCCTGAAGGGGGCATTCAGCGTGATGGAATCCTCGTCGATTCGTCAGCGCGCCTTTGAGGCCAAGTTTGAGAAGGCGGCGCGGGGGGAATTATTTGCTCTTATCGCGGTCGGTTATGTGTTGGGCGCGAGTGGTCGTCTGGAGAAAGACCCGAACGAGCGGACCCGCGCCTTGGTCGGCTTGGTCTTCAGCAAGTTCCGCGAACTGGGTAGTGTCCGGCAAGTGACCTTGTGGCTGCGCCGGGAAAATGTCTGCCTGCCCAGACTGACGACAGGTGGGCCGCGCCGATCGGTGGAGTGGATGCTGCCAACTTGCAGCGGGCTTCTCAGCATGCTGGCCAACCCGGTCTGCGCGGGCGCATATGCCTTCGGCCGGAGCGGTTAGTTCCGGCCTAGTTGATCGCCCGTCCTCCGACGCCATCCTTGTCGTTGAGATAGCTCACGTAGGCCAGCAGTCGCTTTCCCACTGTTCCGACGGCCACCACGGGCCGCTGAAGGGGAAGGTTCCTCCTATCCTTTATCTCGGTTGCCGTCACGCCGGGCGCGTTCTCGGCGAACGCGAATGAACCCCATAGGGCCATCGAACCGATGGTTGCTGACGCCGCCTGGTCTGATCTCAGCTGGTGTGCTTCCCGCAGCGCGGCGGGAAGCACATCGACCGGGGCGGATGCACATCCCCTATCGGGCGGCCGGCGTGACATCGGAAGTATCCCGACATCGCGCACGCACCGCCCCGGCGGTCCGTGGCTTTGCCGTCAGACCGAGGAGCCGGGCACCTGCGCCACTTCGATCTGGTCGCCGACGCGACGGATGCGTAGAACTTGTTGTCGCTCGCCGGAGGCAAAGGGAACCGAGATCAGCTGTGACTGGCCAGGCAGCAGCAGTGAGGAAAAGCGCACCAGGGCGTGCTGTTCCGTATTGCTATCCCGCCCGATAACGGCGTCGACAGTGGTCACCACATGCCAGCCGTCCGCTTCGCTCACCCAGTAGCTGACGGCCGAGGTGCTCGCGTCCAGTCTGGTCTCCACAGCCTGGCCTTGGCGCGGCGTGCTGCCGGGCTGAGTGGTCGATGAGGCGGGGGCCGCGGTCGCCAGGACCACTGCCAGGACGCCGGCAAGACCGGCTGCCTTGATAGCGTATGCCATGTCACGCTCCTGTCGATTGAGAGGGCCCAACGTTGTACCGGGCGGCCGGGACGGCGCTCGAAAGCCGGCCGGACATCGCGCGCCGCGCCGCATCGAATGCATCCCACTCGGCCTTGTCCGGCAGGGCCGGGATGGTGACGGTCTCACCCTGTTCCAGCCCGGCGAGGGCGGCGTCGACCATGTCTTCGGCCGACATCACGATCGCGGTGGGCAGGTTGTGAACCGGCAGGCCGGCGATGCCCCAGAATTCTGTCGCGGTCGCGCCCGGCAGCACCGCCTGAATCCGCACGCCTTTGTCGGCAAGTTCGTGATGCAGCGATTGGCTGAACGCCAGTACGAAGGCCTTGCTGCCGCCATAGACGCCATTCAGCGTTTCCGGAGAGATCGCGGCGATCGAGCTGATGTTGACGATCGTTCCGCCGCCGCGGGCGACGAACCCAGGCACCGCGGCATAGGTCAGCCGCGTGAGCGCGCCAACGTTCAGCGCGATCATCTCGTCCATCCTGGCGATATCCGAACCGAGCAGCGGTGCCGTGGCGCCGACGCCGGCATTGTTGACCAGCGTCGTGACGCTGGCATCCGTGCGCAGCACGGCCTCGACCCGGGCCAGGTCCGCTGGACTGCCGAGATCGGCGGTGACGATCTCGACGGAACGGCCTGTTTCGGTGGTCAGCCGGTTGGCGAGTTCCTGCAGCCGGTCGCGATTGCGGGCGACCAGGATCAGGTCGTGACCCTGACGGGCGAGCCGGTCGGCATAGACCGCGCCGATCCCCGATGAGGCACCGGTGATCAGAGCAGTGCCCTTGTTTTCGATGGAAGCCATGATGCTGTCCTCCTTACGGGCGGAATGCCCGCGTCCATGGCCGGAGAGGTAGTCGATCTGGACGTTGGCCGAAATGTCGTATAAACGGCGTTTTGGGACACCACAGGAGTAGGCCATGCAGCGGATCGGCTTCATCGTCGCCACAGGCTTTCAGGTCATGGATTTCGCCGCGGTCTCGGTCTTCGAGTTCGCGAACCTGGCCCTGGGAGAGACGCTCTATGACGTGCAACTGCTGTCGGAGGCGGGCGGACCGGTGCGCTCCTCGGTCGGGGTCGTGGTCGAAACGCAGGCATTGGACGATGCCGGTTTCGACACGCTGATCGTTTTCGGCGACACGGCCATCACGCCTTCGACGCCCGGCCTTCTCGCGTTTCTGCGCGGGGCGCTGCCGAGGTCGCGGCGGGTCGGATCGATCTGCACCGGTGCGTTCATCCTGGCCGAAGCCGGTCTCCTGGACGGAAGGCGCGCGACCACCCACTGGTTCCACGCGCGGGGGTTCCAGGCGCGTTTCCCCGAGGTGAGGGTGGAGGAGGATCGGATTTTCATCATCGATGGCCCGATCTGGACATCGGCCGGGATGAGCGCGGGGATCGACCTTGCACTGGCCATGATCGAGAAGGATCTGGGCGCCGAAGTGGCCCGGTCTGTGGCGAAGAAGCTTGTGGTGTATCATCGGCGCGCGGGCGGGCAGTCGCAGTATTCGGCGCTGCTGGAACTGGAACCCAAATCAGATCGAATCCAAAACGTGCTGGATTATGCGAAGAGAAACCTCCAAACGCCGCTTTCCGTCGAGCAACTCGCCGAGGCTGCCCATCTCAGTCCGCGGCAGTTCAGCCGAGCGTTCCACGCCGAGACCGGCCAGTCACCCGCCAAAGCGGTCGAGAACCTGCGCGTCGAGGCTGCTCGGCTGATGATGGAACAGGGCCGCCACTCGACCGACGTCGTTGCGCGGGAAACCGGATTTGCCGATCGCGACCGCATGCGTCGTGCCTTTTTGCGCGCCTTTGGGCAGCCGCCCCAAGTTATCCGGCGGAACGCGCGTGCCGAGGCGATGGCCTGAGGTCCGCCACTTGTAGTCTTCGTCGAGCATTGATCAAGTTATCCCGCGCGCGGCCGCGGACGACTGGCCAACAACCCGATCCCGGACTGCGCCCGCACCAGTTCGCCACACCCCACTCGCGCATGGGTTGCGGCGGCGATAACCGGTGGGCAGCGCCATGGTGTCGCGGTCTTCAGCGGCCTAAGTCACCTTCGCCCACCAATGCGGAAGCAGCGGACGGCCACGACCCGCGCCTACCCAGGGCCTGCGATCCCAGGCGCCAAACGAATTGCCAGCCATGCAAAAGACACAAGGCCTCTGGCACATCATGCGCGGTTAGCATAGCTCTCATGCTGCACCGCAGCATTATCATCCGCCACGCTGTGCCCATTTGACAACCCATCGAAGCCGGACATCCCGCCCGACGATAGATGCAGAGCATTCCGATGAAGACCATGATTCTAGCCGCCGTTGCAACCTTAAGCGTGGGTGTCGGCGCCGCCTTTGCCCAGGGCGCGCCCCCGGGCTATGAGCCGCCAGTCTACGGTGCGCAGGCGTTCTCTGATCACTCGAAAGACCCGCAGGTTCACTTCCTTG
>DASYBP010000737.1:0-3259 GCA_036500715.1 Rhodopila sp. | reverse complement strand
CCCGGCGGTCGCGCCGGCTTTACGGCGAGCGCTGTCACCAGTGTGACGGACACGCCGCCAACCCTGCTGGTATGTGCCAATCGAACCAACGACTCCTACCCGGCGATGCGGCAGAATGGCGTGCTGTGCGTGAACACGCTGACACCGGCGCAGGAGGGTCTGTCGCCGGTGTTCGCGGGACTGACGCAGCACACAATGGACGAGCGGTTTGATGGTTATGCATGGCAAAGGCTGGAGACCGGCGCCCCGGTGCTGGACCAGGCCGTAGTGGTCTTCGATTGCACGATCAACCAGATCGTCGAGGTCGGAACCCACGACGTATTCTTCTGTCAGGTTGAGGCCGTGCGGACCGGCTCGGCGCACGAGGGCCTGATCTACTACGGACGGGGCTATCACAAGGTCGCCGTGCAGCCCTGACGATCAAGGTTGCGTCCGGCCACCTCAGGGTCACATTTCGGCGTAGGACCCGTTCTTCCAGACGTAGAAGACATAACCGCCGCCGGTCGTGTCACCCTTGCTGTCAAAGCTGACCGGTCCAAGGACCGTTGGCCAGTTTCCGGTTGCCTTCAGCGCGGACGCGACCTTCTTCGGATCAGTGCTGCCGACCTTCTTCACCGCGTCAGCCCACACCTGAATGGCCGCGTAGGTGTAGAGGACATAGCCTTCGGGATCGACATTCTTGGCCTTGAACTCCTTCACCACATCGGCTGCGGTGGTCATCAACCTGGGGTCGGGCGGAAAGGTCATCATCGTCCCAGCGCCGGCGTCGCCGGCGATCTGCCAGAACTCATTGGTCACCAGCGCGTCGCCACCGACCAGCGTCGCCTTCATCCCCTGCTCCTTCGCCTGGCGGATGATCAGACCGGCCTCGGTATGATAGCCGCCGACATAGATGACGGTGACGCCGGCCTCCTTCAGGCGGGACACCAGCGACGAATAATCCTTCTCACCGGGTGTATAGGCAGCGGCGAGCACCTCTTTCCCGCCCGCGGCATGCAGCGCTTTCGCCGTCTCATCCGCCAGGCCTTTGCCGTACGCCGAGTTGTCGTTCAGAATGGCGATCTTCTCGCCCTTGAAGTGGCTAGCGAGGTAGTCACCGGCCACCTTGCCCTGGGCGTCGTCACGGCCGCAGACACGAAAGGTGTTCCAGCTTCCCTCGTCGGTATATTTTGGGTTCGTGGAGGCAGGGGAAATCTGCAAAATGCCTTCCTCGGCGTAAACCTTGCTGGCCGGGATCGAGCTGCCGGAACAATAGTGGCCAGCGACCAGCTTCACCCCCTTGGAGGCAAGCTGGTTGGCAACCGACACCGCCTGCTTCGGGTCGCACGCATCGTCGCCAAGATCCAGCACGAGCTTCTGTCCGAGCACACCGCCGGCCTTGTTCAGATCGGCCACTGCCTGTTCGGCACCTTTCTTCATCTGGTCGCCGAACGCAGCGTATTCCCCCGTGATCGGGCCGGCGGTGGCGATATGGATCTGAGCCCGTGCCGGCACGGCAGCGCCCGTAAGCACGATCGCGAACGCGCCCACGGCGCCCAGCAGGCCAGCCTGGATGGATCGATTGAACATGCGGCATCCCCGTTTTGTGCATACCGTATAGACACCTCGCGGTGCGAGCCTAGCCGGGAGTTGCGCAAAGGGCCAGAATCTATCGGCAGGGTGCGAAAGAGTGCGGCTGGCGCTTGCCCAGGAGCGACTCGGCGCCGGGGCTATTCCGCCGCCAAACCGGACTGATCGGCACTGCGGGTGACTTGATGTGCGGATGCTGCCTCCGACGCCATCAGGCGACGGAACTGCGCGACCGATCGGTCGAACCCCAAGGTCATCATCATCCAGCCCGGCGAGGCGTCGATCACCCGCTGTTGCGCCTCGATCATGACCTTGTCCTCGAGGAACGCCACGCCGAACGCCGCGATTTGCGAGCGGATACGGTCAATGGCTGCGTGCCGAGTGAGCTGGCCACCGGAATAATAGTAGACCGTGCTTTTCTGCGTGATCGGTGTCACGGCCTGCGACGTCACGGAGACGAAGTCGGGCTCGATGCCGACCGGGCCGTTTGGGAAAGCCTCGGCCGCGCCTAATGCGTACGACGATGTCGTTAGAAGAAATACACCGGGCACCACAAACTCGTAAGCGGCCCACTGATCCATGCGCGCGCCTGCTGGCGCCGGTATGTATGGCGCTATCGGGTGGTTGCGCAGCCAGCGCTGGACGCGCACGCCTCGCTCGAGCGTGGCGAAGATCGGTTGCGCCCGGCCCCAGGTCGTGCTGTTACGTCCGAGGGTATTTTCGTGAACGTAACTGAGATGCGTCAGGTCTAGCAGGTTGTCGTGGATCAGCTGGTAGTTGGCCTCGTAATTCAGTTCTCCGGTTTCGATCATATAATCGGCGCTCTCGTGACCGATCGCGCGCGGGGTATCGGCGCGAGCGGCATCGCCCATCCAGACCCAGACCCACCGGTCCTGCTCTCTCACCGGATATGAGCGCACGACCACCCCCTTTGGCACCCGGTCCTGGCTCGGAATTTCGATGCACTCGCCCGACGCGGCAAATTTAAGCCCGTGGTACATGCAGCGGATGTCATCGCCCTCCAGACGTCCCCGCGACAACGGCGCGAAGCGATGGCAGCAGCGATCCTCAAGCGCAATGATTGCTCCACTCGCGGTCCGATAGAGCCCGATCGGCTCTTCCGCGATCCTTCGGGCGACGATCACGCCTGTTGGAACTTGATGCGCCCAGCCAGCCACATACAAGAATTCTGCAACGGAGAAACACGCAGGTAGACTCTAGAAGAATACAAAATGATAGGAATAATCACCTTGCCTGCCTCCAGCAACCCTTTGAGCCCGGCCCACTGCTCTCGGTTGCCCGTCTGGCAAGCCACATTGGCGGCCCCGGAGGACGCCGTGGCGGCTTGGTTCGCGTCGCGAACCCGCTAGCTAGCTGCGGCGGCCGTGCCTGACTCATCATTGCGTGCTTGCAAGCCGTCTATGACCAGATCGAGCAATCGTTCGGCGCGAGCTTCGCCGTCGCGGCCCGGCTCGATACGCCAGAGGAAGCCCATGAGGAGCAACACGTCTTCGGCATCGACGCCGCTACGGACGCACGCCGAGGCTTCGCAGGCCCGCAGCAGCAGATCGATCGCGCCGACCATAGGTCCGTAGGTTTCGCTGAGAACCCCCTCGTTCATCGCTGCGTGCAAGACGTCGGCCAAGCCATGTTTGATCCTGCCGTAGTGTGCGAGGCGATCAAACCACCG
>DASYBP010000736.1:0-1600 GCA_036500715.1 Rhodopila sp. | reverse complement strand
TGTATATGTGCCCGCCCGACAACGCGGTGGTCCTGTCGGTCGATGAAAAGCCGTCGATCCAGGCGCTGGAGCGCGCGCAGGGTTATCTGAAACTGCCCAACGGGCGGGCGATGACGGGCCAGTCGCACGACTACAAGCGGCACGGCACCACCACCTTGTGAACCGCCCCGGGCTTGCCGGAGGCTCCAACTCCTAAGAAAGTGGAGCCATGACGAGCCCGACGACGAACAAGTTTTCTGCTGAAGTCCGCGACCGCGCGGTGCGGATGGTGCTGGATCATGAAGGCGAGCATGCGTCTCGGTGGGCGGCGATTTCCTCGATAGCGGGGAAGATGGGTTGCTCGCCGCATACGCTGCTGGAATGGGTGAAGAAGGCGGATCGCGACAGTGGCCGTGCGCCGGGCGTGCCGTCGGATGTGGCGGCGAAGCTGAAGGCGCTGGAACGCGAGAACCGTGAGCTTCGCCAAGCCAACGAGATCCTGCGCAAGGCGTCGGCTTATTTTGCGCAGGCGGAGCTCGACCGCCGGTTCAAGCCATGATCGCGTTCATCGACGATCACCGCGAGGCGCACGGGGTCGAGCCGATCTGCAAGGTCCTGCCGATCGCCCCATCCACCTACCACGACCATGCGGCCAAGCGGGCCAATCCGACGAAGCTGTCCGCCCGGGCCAAGCGGGACGTGGCTCTCAAGACGGAAATCCGGCGGGTGTTCACCGCCAATTTCGAGGTCTACGGCGCGAACAAGGTCTGGCGGCAACTGAAGCGCGAGGGTTTTGACGTCGCCCGCTGCACAGTCGCGCGGCTGATGCGGAACATGGCCTTACGCGGTGTGGTTCGGGGCAAGCCGGTCAGGACGACCGTCAGCGATAAGGCCACGCCGTGCCCGCTGGATCACGTCAAGCGTCAGTTTCAGGCTGCCAGGCCGAACACGCTGTGGGTGTCCGATTTCACCTACGTGCCCACCTGGCAAGGCTTTGTGTATGTGGCGTTTGTCATCGATACCTTCGCCCGCCGCATCGTCGGATGGCGTGCCAGCCGCACGGCGCATACGGGCTTCGTCCTCGATGCGCTGGAGCAGGCGCTGCACGATCGGCGGCCGGTTCATCGTGGCGGGCTGGTCCATCACAGCGACCGGGGCAGCCAGTATGTGTCGATCAAATACACCGAGCGCCTGGCCCAAGCTGGCATCGAGCCCTCGGTGGGAAGCGTTGGCGACAGCTACGACAACGCCTTGGCGGAAACGATCAACGGTCTTTACAAGACCGAGGTGATCCATCGACGCGGACCATGGCGATCGTTTGAGGCCGTCGAGTTCGCAACGCTGGAATGGGTCGACTGGTTCAACCATCAACGCCTGCTGGAACCCATCGGTAACATCCCGCCCGCCGAAGCTGAACAACGATATTACGCCATGTTGGAACAGCCCAAAATCGCCGCTTGATTTGATCCAATCAGCCTCCGGCAAACCTGGGGCGGTTCAAACCGCGCGTTGTGCGACGCTATATACGTGTCGCGCAGCCAGGCGTTCGCCTCCTCCACCGTCGTGATCCCCGCCAGCGACATCTCCTTCGGCAGGCGGTCCTGCAAGGTGCGGAACATCC
>DASYBP010000735.1:0-2040 GCA_036500715.1 Rhodopila sp. | reverse complement strand
GAACTGGCGCCGGGCATTCACCGCGTCGTCTTGCACTATGGCTTCATGGAAAGCCCGAACATCCCGAAAGCGCTCGAGGATCTGACCGACCAACTCAAGGTCCGGGTGTCCCAGGCGAGCTACTTCCTCGGGCGGGAGGTTCTGGTGACCGGCATGGCGCCAAAGTTGCCTTGGTGGCGGCGGGCGCTGTTCCTGGTGATGGCGCGCAACGCCGTGCCAGCGACCGAATTCTTCCGGATCCCCAGCGACCGGGTGGTGGAACTGGGGGTCCGAATCACGATTTAGTCCGGGTCCTGTATTTAGTCCGGGCCCTGTATTTGGTCCGGGCCTGTCGCCGGGCTCCGCCGCGGCCCGTCATCCTTTCACGCCGAACATCATCCAGACGGCATCAGGGCCGGTGCGGCCAAGCAGGACGCGGGCGCATTCGGCCTGGATCTCATCGGCCAACAGCAGGTGCTGGGTGCCCGAATGGATGTCGCGATAGGCCGTCTGCAGCCGGCTGGTCCGCAGCGAGACGCCGCGCGAAGTCTTGTGGGCGAAGGTCGAAACTTCGGAAATCGTGTCGTGGATATGCCGCATTGCCAGGCGGATCAGCGCGATATGCTGAACGCCGGCGGGTTCGCCCGCCGCAACCGTGTCGGCGAGGTTGTTCCAACTCTCATAGACGAAGGCGCGGGCCGACCGGAACTTGGCCTCGGCCTCGGCGTACGTCTTGCGGAAGGTGATGCTGTCCGCCAGCAGGCCGAACACGTCGTTGCGCTGGTTTGCCAGCCGGTTGATTTCATCCAGGGCGCGACGGCCAACGCCCAGCGCCCAGGAGGTGTGCCCCCAGGCCGTCAGGCCGACCAGCCCGACGCCGTATTGCGGACCGCCGCGATACTTGGGTGCGCCGTCGAATCGATAGGTCATATGATCCGGGACGAAGATCTCGCCGTCCTGCAAAGTGTAGTCATAGCTGCCGGTCGCCCGCAGGCCCAGCGCGTCCCAATTGCCGGTCAGCCGCACGGTATCCTTCGGGTGATGCATCAGGACGATCTCCGGCGCGCCCTCGGCGTTGAGCTTCATTTTTTCGCCGTCCATGACGAAGCACCCGGAATGGACCCAATCGGCATGAAAGATGCCGCTGCCGTAAGACCAGTTGCCACGGATCATGTAGCCGCCGTCCACCGGGCGGGCGAAACCACGCGGCACGCCGTTGCCGACGACAGTGACGTGGGAACCAGGACCGAACATGGCGCGAGCGCCCTCATCGGGCAGCGACGTCCCGGCCGAGGCCGCGACCACGTTGGGCACCATCGTGCACCACCCCGCGGACCCATCGGCCCAGGACAGGCGCTCGACGATCTGCATGGCCTCGACGAAGCCGAGTTCCGCGCCCCCCAGCGCTTCGGGCAGCAGCATGGACCACAGCCCGCTTCGGCGCATCTCGGCGGCAACGCGGTCGCTCTGATGGGTCAGCGCCTCGGCCACGGCGGCGTCCGCCTCGATCAACGGCACCAGCGCTTCGGCGGCGTCCTGCAACCGAGAAAAATTGGACTTCGCTGGCCGGTCCTGAATCGTTGTCATGCGCTCGCTCCCGTTGGTCGAGGGAGAGATGCCGTCGCTACCCCTGCCGCGAACCGTTCTCTTGCCGAGGCTCATAGGCCCGTTTGTTAAGATACGAAGGTTACAGCATCGGCGGGCTGACCGGAAATAGGCAAGCGGCGGGCATCGGCCCGCGCCGCTCTATTGCTTGCCGGGGTGGCACGGTCTAACCAAGGCTCAATGACGACAGGAGCGCCCGCATGAAGATTGGTGTTTTCTCCACGTTCATGTCGCCCCTGGCGACTCCCGACATGATCCGCCACTTCGGGCAACGCGCCGAGGGTATCGGTCTCGAATCAATCTGGATGGGCGAGCACGTCGCGTTGTTCGACAAGAACACCTATGGCTATCCCGGCTCCAAGGACGGGCGGATTCCGGTGCCGGATGGCGGCGGCATGCTGGATGTCACAGCGACATTCGGCTTCCTCGCCGCCGCGACCAGCCGGGTGCGCCTTG
>DASYBP010000734.1:0-2036 GCA_036500715.1 Rhodopila sp. | reverse complement strand
TTCTCGGATGCGCTTGGTGATTCCGGTGCATCCATTCGATTGTGCGGAGCAGCAATGCGCGAGCAGATCGCCCGTGATAGGCTGAGGACGGGATCGTAGACGCAGACACGCCCGTAAAGGGCGGCTGTAAGGGAGGATTGAATGACGACAATCAGCAGCACCGGAACCATGCCCGGCGCGGGAGCCGGCTTCCTCGACAGGGAACGGACGGTTGCGACCGCCGGCTTCAATCGTTGGATGGTGCCGCCGGCGGCACTCTGTATCCATCTGTGCATCGGCATGGCCTACGGCTTCAGCGTGTTCTGGCTGCCGCTGTCGCGTGCGCTTGGACTGACGGCGCCCAAGGCATGTCCCGACATGTCGCTGGTCCAGGAGTTGTTCACCACGACCTGCGACTGGAAAGTCGCCAGCATGGGTTGGATGTTCACGCTGTTCTTTGTCGCGCTCGGCGTATCCGCGGCGATCTGGGGTGGCTGGCTGGAGCGGGTCGGGCCGCGCAAGGCCGGCTTCGTCGCCGCCTGCTGCTGGGGCGGCGGCCTGCTGATCGGCGCCTTCGGCATTTACGTGCATCAACTCTGGATCATGTGGCTTGGCGCCGGCGTCATTGGCGGCATCGGTCTCGGGCTCGGCTACATTTCTCCGGTCTCGACCCTGATCAAATGGTTTCCGGATCATCGCGGCATGGCGACCGGCATGGCGATCATGGGCTTCGGCGGCGGCGCGATGATTGGTGCGCCGCTGGCCAACATCCTGATCAACTATTTCAAGACTCCCACGTCGGTCGGCGTGTGGCAGACCCTCGCGGTGCTGGGCCTGATCTACTTTGTGTTCATGACCATCGGTGCATTCTCCTACCGCATCACCCCGCCGAACTGGAAGCCGGACGGCTGGACCCCGCCGACCAAGTCGAACGCGATGATCTCGAAGGCCAATGTCCACCTCGACGACGCCCACAAGACCCCGCAGTTCTGGCTGATCTGGTGGGTGCTGCCGCTGAACGTTTCGGCTGGCATCGGCGTGATCGGCATGGCCTCGCCGATGTTGCAGGAAATCTTCGCCGGCAAGCTGATCGGATTGCCGGATATAGGCTTCAACGCCTTGAGCATCGAGCAGAAGGCGACCATTGCGGCGATCGCAGCCGGCTTTACCGGCTTGCTCTCGCTGTTCAACATCGGCGGCCGTTTCTTCTGGGCCTCGCTCTCCGACTACATCGGCCGCAAGGGTACCTATTATTGCTTCTTCCTGCTCGGGATCGCGCTCTATGCGCTGGCGCCGACTTTCGCGGCGATGGGTTCGAAGGTTCTCTTCGTCCTGGGCTTCGGTATCATTCTGTCGATGTACGGCGGCGGCTTTGCGACGGTGCCGGCCTATCTCGCCGACATGTTCGGGACCCAGTTCGTCGGCGCCATTCACGGGCGCTTGCTGACGGCGTGGTCGACCGCGGGCATCATCGGCCCGGTGGTCGTCAATTACATCCGCGAATTCCAGCTCGCGGCGGGCGTGCCACGCGATCAGCTCTACAACACCACCATGTACATCCTGTGCGCCATGCTGGTCGCCGGCCTGATCTGCAACTATCTGATCAAGCCGGTCGATCCGAAGTGGCATATGAGCGAAGCCGAAGTGGCAAAATTGCAGGCAGCGAGCGCCAGTGCGTCGGCAGGACCTTCAGGATCGTTCGGCATCGGCAAAGGCGGACTGGACCTGAGGGCGGCCTTGTTCTGGGCCTTCGTCGGCATTCCGCTTGCCTGGGGCGTCTGGATCACGCTGCAAAGCGCGGCCAAGATATTCTGATCCAAGAGATCGCAAACGCGGGACGGTAAGCGTTGGCGTCCCGCGCCCGTTTTGTATTTTCCATTTCATGAAACGAACAAGATTGAGGGAATTCCCCATGCTTCGCACATCCGTTTGCCTTACCGCCGCGTTGCTGATCGCGGGCGCGCTTCATACCGCTTCGGCCCAGACGACGGCCCCGGCGCCTGCCGCCACCAGCGCGGCGCCCGCCGCCGCCAAGCCGTCGCGAATGAAGCTGACCG
>DASYBP010000733.1:0-4023 GCA_036500715.1 Rhodopila sp. | reverse complement strand
CTCCGCCCTTAGCTATCAACGCCGCGGCTGATCGTGCCGTAGCGGCAACGACGGTTCGAGAGCGAGACCAGGGCTCGGCTGGATGACAAGTCCGGATCTGCCGCGGTTGTAAGCATCACGAGATCAACGTGCGTCCCCATCCAGAACCTCTTTCCATGCCGCGACCCACTTGACCGACTGAGGGTTGGGTTCGCGCCATTCCTGCGCACCGGCCAGGCGATACTGCAGTTCACCGGACTCGAGCTCGCCGGACTGCTTGGCGGCAGCCACATCGGGATTCCGCGCCAGATACCAGATTTCCTGAACCGGGGTCGCCCCCATACGACCCTCGAAGTATCCGACGTTGAGGAAATGGTCGCGCCCGCTGGCAAAATCTCTGTGCCGTATGGCCTCCGCGACATCCGGATTGGACCTTCGGTACTGCTGCTCATCAAATTCAGAATGGTCCAGCAAACACCGAATGACGAACCGCAGCAGCCTTCGCGGAACGACCACGTCATCGCCGCCGTTACCGTCGTCGACGACATGCCTGCTGATCAAGTCCCATGGCGGCACGAACATGGTCGCTTCGACATTGTCATGAGGCGGACGATCGATCGCGTTGCCGCCGTCTGTTGCTATCTCGCCGGGGTTTGGTCGTGCCGGTAGCCGCCCCCGGTGCATTGTCTGGCTCATACTGACACGGCAGCGTTACGAATGGCCGGGAGGCAACCGTAAGCCCGGCGTTCAATAGAGCCGCCAAAGCCGCCCGCGCGAGCGGCCCCGACGCATGGATTTGCGCTGCGCCCCGACCCGCTCGGCGGTCGGTACAAAAGGTTTGGTTCGTTCAGCATGTGATATCTCCTTTGGTGTCGGATCATTACAGCGCGAGCATTCGGTCGTTCAAGCGTTCTGGCGTCAGGGCAAGCGGAACGACCCAACCCCGACCGGTACGGCGGACGCGGTCGGCTGGGGTGCCGATGTCGAATACCAGCATGTTCAGCCCGGCCTGCCAGGCCTGCGTCAGTGTGTAGCACCAGGTCTCCGGCCAGAGTGACGGCAGCCACGCCAACTGGGTCTGCTGCTGGCGGATCAATTTGACCGCTTCATGCTCCTCATACTTGCCGGTGATATGAACGCCGCCGGTGGCCGACAAGCGGGCATCGTCACAGCTGTGACCTACGAGATGGAACCGAAGCTTCAACTTGCGTTTTACCGCATCCCGAGCACAGGCGAGCAACATATCGTAGCCCTTTTCGATGCCGATCGCGCCGAGCACGCAGACGCGGCGTATTCCATCGGCCGCAACGGGCGACGGATCGGAAGGTGGCAATACGCTGTCGTCCTCCCAGTCTACGATCCGCGTTCTGATCGATGGGAAGTGCCGTCTCATGCGGGCCGCCACATCCTCGGAAGACACAATAACATCCGACGCCCGTTTCATCTCGATCTCAGAGCGTTCCCGCAGTCTGCCCGGGGTGGTGTCCTCCTCGTTCTTCGAGCCGGCGTCCGCGATGCAGGCCTCGCAGTCGGCCAAGTCCGGTTCGCCGCAGTAGCGCCGCGCGGCGCCGACCAGGTTTATCCGAGGGCAAAACCATGAATAATCATGGATGACGATCGTGTACGGGATGGCCAGCAGGCGGAACAGGTCCAGCAACCGGTGATCGTGGCCGATCAAAGCGTGTACCTCCGCGCGCACCGGGTGGTCGGCGGTCAGCACGGTGGTCAGCAGATCCAGTTCGGCGGGGATTGAGAAGCGCAGATTGGGTGTGCCACCTTCGGGACCGTTGCCCAGCACGCAGTCGCGGCCTTTGCCATCCCGGCTCGCCACCGGCCAGATCACGATTGGGCGTAGACCCTCGGCGCGCAAAGCGGCTGCGCGTTCCGCAACGTGCCGGCGGACGCCACCGGACCGGCCATGGGTGATCAGTAATACGGAACGCGCGGCGGTTCGAAACGTCTTCCAACGCTCGGTGTCCAACCGCCGCCGCGGTTCGGCCAGCGGGTCGGCGCGCACGAATTCCTGGATGAGGGCGTCGTAGCCCGGATGCATCTGATTGAGCGTTCGCAGGTTACGCTCGATCAGATATGTTTTTTTGGCGCCAAACGAATGGCCCCCGACATGGGCGACAAACATGCCTGGCACGGCCACATGGCGCCAGCCCAGATGGCGGGCACGGATGCAGAAATCGTTCTCTTCGCCGTAGCCTTGTGCGAATAGATCCTCGCGCAGCAAACCGGTCGCATTCAGGCAGTCCCGCTTTATGTAGGTGCAGAATCCGACCGCGGTAGGAATATCGACGACGTGGCCGGCGTTGGCCTTCTGCGACAGGGCATCGAGGTAGATCGTTTCGCACAAGTCCGGAATGGCGTTCGGAAATTCAGTACTGGGATAGCTAAGAATGGTCGCGTCGTTGGAGAATGGCGTTGCGCTGCCAATATCGGACGCCGAGTAGGCTGCCTCACGCAAGGACACGAGCCAGCCTGGCGGCACGAGGGTGTCGCTGTTCAGGAGTACAACGTCGCGTCCGGCATCGTTGCGCATCCCCGCGTTCGCTGTTCCAGGAAAGCCGCGGTTTACCCGCTGGTGCAACACGGTGATACGATGTCGCGCCGCGAGTTTGCCAAGTTCCTGGGCCACGCGAGGATCGGGCGAGGCGTCGTCGACCACAACCACCTGTGCCCAACGCGGCAGATCAACGAGGACGGACTCCAGGCAGGCGAGGGTAAGATCGATGCCTCCATGAACCGGGATTATCACGTCGACCGGCCGCTTGGTGAAGCCGCCCTCCACCGGGCCGCCGATCACATGTGCCGGCACCGGCAGGAACAGCAGGTCCGGTTGGGCCGGCTGTCCTTCATAGCCGGGTGCGGGAAACAGGCCGGCCAGCATTCGTGTCGCCGTTTCGGCGCTGCGGCGCTCGGCGGACGGATCGAGGGGGCTGCCCGTCAGGTCGCGGCCGCCGCCGCAAACGCGCACCGGACCTTCGAAACGGCGCAACTGGTTCGGTGGAATACGGAACCCACGAGGCCGGGCCAAGGCTGACTTCGTAGCTATCTTGACTGGGTCAGTAGCAGCGAGCGTGATCCCGTGCCCGCCGTCACATGGAAGAATTGATAGGACAGGATCGTGATCGGGATCGTTCGGGCACCAAGCCCAGCCATGTAGATCGCCGTTGTTGCTGTCGACGAATCCGTCGACGCGGGCGATTCTCTTGAGATCTATTGGCGAGCCCAGAAGATCGATGTCATCCAACTGAACACGAAGCTGCCGGCAATGACGCCAGCTATTTGACAGCTGGGCAGCGAGACGTCGACCGTCGGTCTTCGGGTATAAAAGGATGGGCTCGCCATCTAGGTTTGCTACCAGGCGCGATGGGGTTCTGTTCAACCGGACTAAGCTGACCGTTAGCACGCCTTCGCAGTTCAAGGCGCACCAGCCGGGCGCCGCTATCGATCGCGAGATAGAGTCCGCAACGGAAGGCACCGCGGCAACGGCGTGGTGAGATAGCGCGTGGGCAAGCGCTAGCCCCGCAGACGTGTACTCTCCCCGATAGTTATGTGCGACTGCGAGGCCGAGCCATGCTTCCCGCACATCATGGGTATCGACGACGGATGCGAAGAGCTCGCTGGCACCCGGGTCCTGCGTCTCCAACTTGAGGAGCGCTAGCTCTAGAGTAGCATCTACGTCAATAAGTGCGCGATGGCGTACCACCTGAGCGGGAACGCCTTTTAGCGGGCTCACGGCCTCTCGGGCGCCCAAGGCCGGCAGAATGCTCTGATGTTTACGCGACATTAACCCGCAACCAAATGTCATCGTCGGCCGAAAGAGGTTTAGAGACTCCAACCTGAAGTGACTCTATTCCGCTGTCGTCCAACCTCAGGGCGGACAGAACACACGCGTAGTAGGAGGTGCAAGATTTTTACAGAATCGCGGAGACCAACCCCCTTTCGCTCGACGGGCGTTACCCCGCTTCATCACTACTATGGGGCAGTCCGCGCCTGCTTGGCCCATCGGTTACAGCGTTTCCGAGGAACGACGCG